>NC_010001.1:1359000-1662000 GCF_000018685.1 Lachnoclostridium phytofermentans ISDg
CTGATCTTTATAGCTGGCTCCTAGATAAAAGTTTAGCTGTATCTTCTGGTGATGGTGTTTATGGTATTCCATATGTGGTTGAGGGTTATGGAATTATTTATAATGATGCAATAATGCAAAAATACTTTGCTTTGTCTAATAAGGCAGTTACCATCTCTTCTGCAGCTGAAATTACAAACTTTAATACACTTAAGGCAGTAGTTGAGGATATGACTGCTAAGAAGGCAGAACTTGGAATTGAAGGTGTCTTTGCTTCCACTTCTTTTGCTCCAGGTGAGGATTGGAGATGGCAGACACATTTAGCCAATTTACCAATCTATTATGAATTTTTAGATAAGAAGGTGTCAGATGCTGATACTATCGATTTTACATACTCTGATAATTATAAGAATGTTTTTGATTTATACATAAATAATTCCTGTACGGATAAGGGAGTGCTTGGAAGTAAAAGTGTTGCAGATTCTATGGCTGAATTTGCACTTGGAAAAGTTGCAATGGTCCAGAATGGTAATTGGGGTTGGGGACAGATTAATGGTGTAGAAGGTAACACAGTAAAAGAAACGGATGTAAAATTTCTACCGATCTATACTGGAGTAGCAGGGGAAGAAAAGCAAGGATTATGTACTGGAACAGAGAACTTCTTCTGTATTAACAGCAAAACCTCAAAAGCTAATCAAGAAGCATCCATTGCCTTTATTGAATGGCTTTATAACTCTGAAAAAGGAAAAGACTATGTTACAAATAAGTTAGGTTTTATCGCTCCATTCTCAACTTTTAAGGAAAATGAAAAACCAACAGATCCATTAGCAAAAGAAGTACTCCGCTATATGTCTGACACAAGTAAGGTATCCGTTGCTTGGAATTTTACTGCATTTCCAAGTCAGGCATTTAAGGACTATTTTGGCTCCAGCTTATTACAATATGCTCAGGATAAAGATACTTGGCAGGATGTAAAGGATTCCGTAATTAATTACTGGAAATTAGAAAAAGAGGCTACAAAGTAAAAAGGGACGAAAGGGTGAGGCAATCATAAGTCTCACCCTTTTAAAGAAGGAGAAGGTTTATGCAAAAATCTATGAAAAAATATATGGTCATATTTGCATTACCCACAATTATTGCATTTGCAATCGCATTTTTCATACCGTTTATTATGGGAATCTATTTATCCTTTACGAAGTTTACTACTGTTACCAATGCTCAGTGGGTTGGGTTAGAGAATTATAGAAAAGCATTTTCAAATGCTGATTTTGTGAATGCATTTTTATTTACTGGAAAATTCACAATCGTATCAGTCATAACCATCAACCTTTTCGCATTTGCACTTGCGTTACTATTAACGAGAGGAATTCGAGGCACTAATTTGTTTCGAACTGTTTTTTTTATGCCAAACTTAATCGGAGGTATTGTACTCGGTTATATCTGGCAGTTAATCATCAATGGAGTATTGGCTAACTTTGGTGTTGATATCACGTATGATGCAAAGTATGGTTTTTGGGGTTTGGTAATCCTGATGAATTGGCAGCTAATTGGGTATATGATGATAATATATATCGCAGGTATTCAAAACATACCAGGGGAACTTATTGAGGCAGCGAAAATTGATGGTGCAAGACCAAAACAGATACTCGGCAAAATTACAATTCCATTAGTTATGCCTTCTATCACAATTTGTTCCTTTTTAACATTAACAAATTCTTTTAAGCTATATGATCAGAATTTAGCATTAACCGCAGGAAAGCCAGGAAGGTCAACCTCAATGCTTGCTCTTGATATTAGTAATACCTTTTATAATAGAAATGGCTGGGAGGGCGTTGGACAGGCAAAAGCAGTGTTATTCTTTCTTATGGTCGCAGTAATTGCACTGATTCAGTTAGTCATAACAAGACGTAAGGAGGTAGAGCACTGATGAGAAAGTCTAACGATGGGCATGAATCAAACACTATGCCGAAAATTCATAAAGTAATCTTAACATGTTTCCTTACTCTCCTCTCTTTATTGTTTTTATTTCCAATCGTTATTGTATTCTTAAATTCTTTCAAAGGTAAGTTTTTTATCAGTTCGGCACCTTTTAGTTTTCCGACCAAAGAAACATTTGTTGGTCTTATTAACTACACCCAAGGCTTGGAAAAAACAGGGTTAAATCAAGCATTTGCTTGGTCTTTATTTATTACAATTTCTTCGGTAACGGTTATTGTCCTCTTAACTTCGATGACAGCTTGGTACTTAACTAGAGTGAAAAGTAAGTTTACGTCTGCAATGTATTACTTATTTGTGTTTTCCATGATTGTACCATTCCAAATGGTAATGTTTACGATGACTAAGATTGCGGATATGCTGAATCTTTCAAATCCTATTGGTATCATACTTATTTATCTTGGATTTGGTTCTGGATTATCTGTATTTACTTTTGGCGGATTTATTAAATCTGTGCCGATTGCTGTGGAAGAAGCAGCTATGATCGATGGATGTAATCCGATACAAACTTTTTTTCGTGTTGTATTTCCGATATTAAAACCGACTTCAATTACGGTAGCGATATTAAATACAATGTGGATATGGAATGATTATCTACTTCCAAGCCTAGTTCTTGGTACCGATTTTCAAACGATTCCTATCGCAATTCAATCACTAAAGGGCGGTCATGGCTCGATTGATATGGGTGTTATGATGGCGATGTTAGTGCTTGCGATTTTACCAATTATTATTTTTTACTTATTGTGTCAGAATTATATTATTAAGGGAGTAGCTGCAGGAGCTGTGAAGGGATAGAAAGTAATATTATAGAATGAAAAGGCTATCCGAGTATTTTTGTATCTTACAGGGGATTGAATTTAATATCGCTTATTGTTATAATTAGTATAATAATGTAAAAATGCTAGTTTGTACATTGAAGAGTAGAGGGAATATTAGATGGAAACAATTACAATTAAGGATATCGCCAAACTATGTGGTGTAGGAGTAAGCACCGTATCGAGAGCAATTAACAATCATCCCGATATAAATAATGAAACAAAAACGATGATAATAAATACGATTAAGCAATATAACTATGTACCTAATAACAGTGCAAGAAACTTAAAGCGAGTAGAGGCAAAGGCTATTGCTATCTTGGTGAAAGGCATCACGAATCCTTTCTTTTCTAGTATGATAAAAGTTATGGAAGAAGTGATTGAAGAAAAGAAATATTCTCTGGTGCTTCATCATGTGGAAGGCAACGAAGACGAAGTAGATGTTGCACTTGAGTTAGTTAAGGAAAAACGATTACGTGGTATTTTGTTTCTTGGAGGTTACTTTACTCATACAGAAGAAAAATTACGTCAGCTTAATGTACCATTTGTGATAAGCACTATTAGCGCAACCGGATGCGTGGAACAGCAGATGTACTCCTCTGTATCAGTGGATGATTTTGAAGAAAGTTATAAGATGGTACAGTACTTATGTGAATTAGGTCATAGAAACATTGCAATCTTAGCTTCTAGAGAAGAAGATAGAAGTATTGGAAGACTTCGACTTGATGGTTATATGAAAGCACTGAGCGATCATAAGATACCGTTTCGCAAGGAATTGGTGCTACCTATGGATACTTCTATTGAAGAATATTCCATGAAAAACGGATATGTAGTAATGAAAGAATTCTTACAAAAAAAGATTCCTTGCACAGCGGTTTATGCGATTGCAGATAGTCTAGCAATTGGAGCTTGTAGAGCGATTCTTGAGTCTGGCAAGAAAGTACCAGAGGATTTCTCTGTTGCTGGATTTGACGGGATTGAAGCAGCTAGATTTTATAGTCCCTCGATTACAACGATAGAACAGCCAGTTGAGGATTTAGCAAGGGAGTCTATTAGTACCTTGTTTGAAATGATAAAAAATAAAAATCACCATGTGCATAAGATATTTAAAGCGAACCTTATAATTAGAGAGTCAACTGGAAAACCAACCTGTCTTTAACAGTGAAGAAGTTCGTTAGGAGGCGATCGTATGATGATTGGAAAAGAAAATAGTAAACAAAAATCACTTCGTATCTTATATGGTTTAGGTATTACAATACTATCAGCGTTACTGGTTTTACTGTGTACCTGGGGATACCTTGAGAACAAATGGACGGCGAATCCTTCTATATGGAAAATGCCCCTTCTTGGTATCTTAGGTATCATCGTAGTACTTGATCTTCTTATCTTTGTATTGTTCGATGTAATTAATAAAAATATTAGAAAGATAATGGCTAAGGAAAAAGAAGTCGAAGCAAAACTTATTTCGAAGTCTAGTTACCCTTACACTACGCAAAAAGCTATGGTTACAAATAGTGCTGGTGGGCGTTCTAATGTAGATTTAAGCCACACGTTTTCAGGTATCAAATATGAAGTACTCTTTCAATTACGAGATGGAAAAATGCTAACCTTTATCGTTTCGAAACAGTTTTATGATACATTACAGGAAGGAACGGAAGGTAAACTGCATTATAAAGGAAAGAATCTGATTGGATTTTTAAATGGAAATATAAGTGTTCAAAACGGAGAGGAAAAGAAGGGATTTGTTTCTTTCGCTGATGATTTTAAATAACGAATATAACAATAAGAAAAGGTATCTCCCGTATAATGGGTGATACCTTTTTTTGCACTGATCGTTATCTATTGATGAGGTGTTACAAACAAATCTCCAATGCGAGCCTCCTTTTAAGTTATCTGGACATGCCTTAACTAAAAGCGGAGATCGAAATTAAGAAATGATATGCTTATGTTAACAGCAAACATTCAAGAATTTGCATAGATTTTTATAGTTATGGAAATTATAGAGAATAAAAAGGACTATTGTAATTAGTAACGTTATTTTGCTAAAGCCCTTTTGAAATACCATGAAGTGCGAAAGACCGCACAGATATGAGGTGAAACATGGGAAAAAAGCTATGTTTAAATTTTTGTGAGATACTAGAGAATATTATGTCGGTAGCTCCCGAGGTAGAAACTGTTATACAAAAAGTTTTAGAACTGGCAGGTTATACGGAATGCGAACGTATCTATGTCGGTTCTTATTTTTGTAGTCAGTACGTACTTAATTTATCCCACAAGTTAATTGATAAAGTAATTAAGGAAGTGGACAACATGGGCATAAAAGTTACTTTGGTATTACCTATGTTCACAGAAAAAGACCTATTACGTGGGAAGGAAAAAATAGAAGAATTCTCCTCTTATTTTCTTAAGGAAATTGATGAAATTACGGTAAATGATTATGGTATGCTAGAGTATATCCATAAGAAATATCAGAGGATTCCTATTAACCTTGGAAGACTTATGTTTAAGGATTATCGTGATCCTAGATATGATGAATACTACCGCAAATCAAGCAAACCAAAGTATTTTACAAGACTTCTTAAACAAATCTGTAAACAGTATCAGGTGACTGGATTAGAACTTGATATTACTCATGAGCAAATCGATATATCGGATGCTCCTTCTGAAACTAAAATTGCAATTCATGTTCCTTATAGCTATATGACGGTGGGTATGGTTTGTGAATTTGCCTCGATACCATATGAGATAACAGAAAAATTTCGACCGAATCTTCCATGCCATAAAGAATGTTTAAGGAACCGAATCAGCTATCATATGTTAGAGGATAGAAAATATCTTAAGATTGGACGTACGGTTTATTTTGACCATAAGGTTTATTTTGACCATAAGGATGGAATAGTTAGTGGGAGTAGGAATTACCGAGAAATATTTGCACCGATTGATCTGGAGGTTAAGGCATGAATATCTTAGTTCCCTTAAATAGTGCAGAACATATAAAGGATTATATGGAGTGCGGTGCCAAAGAATTCTATATTGGATTCTATGATAAAGAATGGTCAAATCACTTTGGTGAATATGCAGATATTAATCGTCTCACTGGATTTAAAGAAAGTGCGAATCCCAATAATTTAGAAGAAATGATAAAAGTGATAGAAACGATTAAAGCACAAGATGGGATTATATTTGTAACGTTTAACTCCAGTAGTTATAGTGAACAGCAATTGGAGTATATTAGAAACTATTTTAAAAGTTTAGCAAGAACTAAGGTTGATGGTGTTATTGTTTCCTGTATTGAACTTGTAACTCTTGCAGTGGAGGAAGGATTGACTGCCAGTATCAGTACCATTAGTGGTATCTATAACTCCGATATGGCAAGATTTTATTATGAACATGGTGCATGCAGAATCATATTACCAAGAGATTTATCCTTAGATGAAATAGAAGGGATAAAGAATACTGTGCCACAGCCGGAATATGAGGTATTTTTAATGAGGAATGGCTGTATATTCTCTGATTCCAACTGCCTTGGGTTACATCGATTGGAGCAAAAATCTTTTTGTAGCTGCTTATTAAAATCAAAGAATGAATTTGTAGAATCAATAGAAGAGTTTGAACTTCGTCATCAGATGGAATTAAATAATATCCTTTATAACCAATATTATCATGATATGGCATGTGGTATGTGTGCTATCTATCGATTATTAAATATGGGGATATCCGCCTGTAAGATTGTTGGCAGATCGGATGATTGGGAAAATATCTGTGCTGATATTAAAGATGTTTATGAAAATATTCAGATAGCTTATGATAGTAAATCAGAGGATGAATATAAAAAACGTATGGTTTTTCCGAATAATAGCAAGCAGATTTGTAAGCTTGGTTTATGCTGCTATTATCCGGAAGCAAGATTTTAACTTAATAGGAAACGATATGTCCTTTCCCTTCATCTTTCGCACGATAGAGGGCTTTATCTGCATTGCGGATAAAGTCATTCAAGCATTTTTCTTTTGTAGGAACACTATAATAGTATCCAATACTTAAGGTAATGTTAGATTGCCTCATTGTTTCTGCAATCGGAATTTGCTTGTTTGCCACGCCCTCTTGAATGCCTTTTGCTAAGTTTATTAACTTTTCTTCTTCTGCGTTATAAGAAATCAGAACGAATTCATCTCCTCCAAATCTAGCGGCAAAAGCATTTCCAGAATTCTCTCGAATTGAATTTGCAACTTGCATAAGACAATAATCTCCTACGATATGTCCGTAGGTATCGTTATAGGATTTAAATTCATCAACATCAAGTACGATAATTCCAAGAGGTACATTATTGTGCCTCGCTTCATGTAACTGACTTTCTCCATATAGATTAAGAAAATTACGATTAGCTAAACCTGTTAGAGAATCATAAGAGGAACGTATTTCCAATTCTTTTACTTGGGCATCCTTATTTTGCTGTATAAGAGCATCCTCCTCAATCTTTATATGACTTAGTAAATTAGATTGATAGATACGATCCATCTCTTGATGGCGTTTTTGCAATAATTGAAAGTAATCATCATAGAGTGATTCCATTTTTGTTATATCACCAAGAGATTCATAGTAGGTAAGTTTCCGTTGATATACCATTAATGTAATGGTATTACTGTGACATTCTTTTGCAGTATTTTCAAGCAAAGAAAGCATTTCTTCTATATAACAAAAGGCGGATATCTCAATTAAATAATCTAGGATATCTAAATAATCGTGAATAACATCTGCATTATACAAAATATTTTTGGAGCAATATATAATTTCTTCAACAAGAGAAAGAAAATTACTGTAATCTAATAAATTTGTAGTATTTTGATGTTTTTGCTTTAGTTTTTTATAGGTAACCTTAGCATTTGCAACATTAATATATTGCCCCATACTCTGAAGTACTTCCTTGTTCGTATGAGAGGGAAGGTTATCTAAATATTCAGTTGCTTTCTCGTAATCTTGTAATTTCTCATAAAGCAAGGCATAGTTGATATGAAAAATAAGCTGATTTAGCTCGGCATCTATTTGAGGACCATGTTCTTTGCTATCAAGATCATAGTAGTAATCTGCCGTTTTGTAACATGCAAGTGCTTTTTCATATTGTTCCATATTAATGTAGACAGATGCCATATTCATATAAGTGCAGCTGAGGGCAATATAATTTTTTATTTCCTTTAAACAGTGAATGGATTGATGAAAGTAGTCAATTGCAATAGATTCGTTACTTTTTTTACAGTAAATAGAGCCAATCATATTACAACACTTTCCTTCTAAAGCCATATCTTTTAGCTCCTTAGACATCGTAAGTACTTTATAAAAATACTCTAAAGCTGAGTCTAGTTTACTTTGCAGGTATTCTGTCTGACCAATAAAAAAATAAGCAGTTGCGATGGCTATCTCGTCTTGCTCCTTTGTTGCGGTGGATAGAAGTTCGTCGTTTGCTTTAATCCATTTAGGTAAATCCACATAAACATATTGTTTGGAGGCTTCAATTAATTTTTCTATTGTATTAGAAGATTTCATGATTCCCTCCTAGATCTATGGTAAAACATTCACAAAGGTTATTTGGTTTTTATTTGATTTTTTCCCTTTATATAGAGCGTAATCTGCGCGACGCACATAATCTTCCCAGGTCATATCGTAATTTGGTATTTCATTTACGACGCCTTGACTTATGGTAAGAGTCCCAAAAGGAAGAACATCGGCAATTATTTGGTCACAATTTTTTAAATCTGTGCTTATGTTCTGGCAATATTCTTTAATCTGTTCATTGGTTTGGTCATAAAAGATAACTAGAAATTCATCTCCACTTAATCTTGCAGCAAAAGCGGTGTCACTGTATTTTTGTAATATAATACCTAATAGACTAAGATATTTATCTCCAATTAAATGTCCAAATTGATCGTTGTATAGTTTAAAGTTATCAATGTCTAACATTAAAACACCAAGGCTTTTCTGTTCTTTTCTAGCCTTTAGAAAATGGCTTGGTCCATATTGATTAATCCGATAACGATTTGGTAATTTGGTTAAGGAATCAACCTCGGCAATTGCTTTTAGCTTGGCAATTCGCTTGTTTGTTTTAACCTTTTGTTCATATTGATGAAAGATAATATCTTTAAGATAAATATTCTTATCTTTCATCTTTTTATATTCTTTCTCTTTTAAATTTGTTAAGGATATTAATTCAAGAAATGTATTTTTATAAGAAATTATATCATTCGTAGATTTATAATAGAGTACTTTGCATTCTGCAAGTTGGCATTGTGAGTCAATTCGATTGGATTGTGTTACAATTGATGTTAAGATATCTAGTATTTTTATAGAAATTTCATATTCTTCTAATGAGATACTGTAACGAAATAATAGAATGAATTCGTTGAAATCTCTTAGTATAGTCGAAGGATTCAGTGGAAGTTCTAGTAATGTTTGTACCTTTGAAACGAAGAGAGCTGGCTTGTCCTCCTTATAGGCAAGTACACCTTCTAATAACAGTAAGTGGTGTTGCATCCTCTTATTCTTTATCACTGATTTTTGAACTGGTTCCTTCACTAAGAAATCTCTTGATAATTTTGTTTGATTAACATAACAGTGAGCAAAAGCTATCTCAATAGTCTCCCAAGATATTAATTCTTCTCTATAAGGAACGGTATTATCTACAGACTGATAACAATCAAGTGAATTAAAATAATAATCAATAGCACGTCCATATAACCCGACCTTATAAGCAATTGAACCAAGGGCATGGCAGAATAGTCCACGCAAAATAACGTCCGATTCCTTAGACGCATCAACCAATCGTTTCTTAAAATAATCAAAAGTATCTTGATCGGATTGTTGATATACCATTTGATTGATTAATCCAATTTCTTCTTGATAATCCATGACAAAAGATATCCCCCATTACATTAATAAAATGTAAAAATATGCTAAGTGCCGATTAATCAATAGTATAGCACAAAACTATTTTGGAGGAAAGTGGAAGTTTATTAAAAATATAGAAAGTTAAAGAAGACATGAACTAGAGGTTTTAATAGAAAAATATAGTTATCTAAAGTGGATTGACATGGCCTATTAATTGTGATAGACTAATACCCTTTTGACAGTAAAAATGAAAGGTAATAATTATGTATAATGAAATACTGATTGATAAAATATCAAAAAATATAGATGGTAAAAATATTTTACAAAACGTGAACATGCAAATAAAAAAAGGGGATACCATTGGATTTTTCGATGTGGGTGATGGTGCAAAGTCAGTTTTATTTCAGATTTTGTGTGGAGAACTGACTCCAGATAACGGAATAGTTTATTATCGAGAAGAACAATTAGGCAAATTTAGTGAGACTCCACGAGATGTGGGAATCTCTATCCATCCCATGGGATTTATAAAAGAGTTTAACGGTTACAAAAATTTGAAATATATTGCTGGAATTAATGGAAATATTGAAGATGTTGAAATCATTGACTCTATGAAAACGGTTGGATTAAAACCTGAGAGTCGTACGAAAGTCGGAGATTTTAGCACACGTATGTCGCAAAAGTTAAGTATTGCTCAGGCAATTATGGAAGGACAAGATATTTTAATATTTGATGAACTATTTACCAAAGAGAATATTAAAAATCACCGAGAACTCCGTAAGATCCTTTGTTTATTAAAAGAACGAAATATTACTATCCTATTAACAAGCGACAAAAAAGAATATATAGAAAAAATTTGCGATAAAGGGTACATGATTCAAGATGGGGGAATAAAAGAGCTTTTTATTAAACAAGAAAACAAAGACGAAGAACAAATAGAGGAAAAACAAATAGAGGAAGAACAAATAGAGGAAGAACAAATAGAGGAAGAAATGATAGTAGAAGAAATAATAGAAGAAGTAAGCTGAAACCTAAAGTTCAATCCACTATAGTATTATTTTTTTATCTATTTTCCACAATATATTGTAAAGTTATGGTAAATATGATATTCTTCGCTTAATGAGATTCTAGTTCATGAAAAGATGAATTGGCTTGCCAATTCATCTTTTATTTCTAAATAAAAGAGTGGGAGAAAGAAATGAATCAGGGGGATATGGTAAGTAAGGCATGTTATAAGAGAAGGAAATCGGCCTTCATAATAGGTTTTCTAGGTATTGCTATAAGTATTTGGTTGACGGGGTGCCAAGCTAAAGAGAAACGTTCTGACTCATTAAACGAGGGTCGAACTCTTTATGAAATTGAAGGGACATTGGATACAAAAGAACATATTTTAAACTTTTCTGAAACTATTACATACCAAAATAAGAAAGAGGTAGCGCTCTCTGAGTTATATTTACATATCTATGGTAACGCTTATCAGATTTATGATAGTACCAAAGGAATTCAAGTGTTAGCTGTAAATAGTATATCGAAAGATACACTTAACTTTGAAGTATTAGAACATAATCAGTTATTGAAAATCATACCCGAGAAGCCATTGGAACCAGGGAAAACAATTCAGTTTGAGATTAGCTGTAAGTTCCTAATACCCGATTTAGTAGAACGTTTCGGTTATTATCAGACACAGTATTGCTTTAGCTTTTTCAATCCTCAAATGGCTGTTTATGATGACAATGGATGGGATTTCTCACCTATGAGTTTAGTTGGTGACGGGCGTTATCATGACATGTCTGATTTTCTTATGAAAATTACAGTTCCCAAAGATTATGTAGTTGCTTGTGGTGGAGTTGAGCGTAAGAAAGATGTAAAAGAAGAAACCGTAACTTATACATTTGAAAATAATAACGCAAGAGATATCTGTATGGCAATATCAGATCAGTATGAAATCGTAGAAGATGAGTTAGGTGATATAAAAATTTATGCTTATTTTGAAAAAAATGTAGTAAGCCAAGAACGTAAAGATTCTTCAATGCAGCAGATAAAGGATTCCCTTGATTGTTACGAAACGGTATTTGGAGATTATCCATATGATACATTTCGAATGGCAATGATTACACAAAAGCCAAATATAAATGTAGCGATGGAGTATAGTGGATTGATATATATGCCAAGAGAAGCTTTTCTTGAGAATCAGTTTGTATTCTATGAACAAATATTAAGTCATGAAATTGCTCACCAGTGGTTTTACGGAATTATAGGAAATAATGAAACAACAGAAGCTTGGTTAGACGAGGGACTTAGTACTTTTGCTGTTGGAGTATATTTAGAGAAAGTAAAGGGAAAATCGTTGGCTGAGACCTATTCCATTCAAGGTAAGTATTTAAAATCGGATAAAGTCCCAATTAATAAAGAGATTACGGAGTACAAAGATAATTCTTATTTTATGGAATGCTATTATAAAGCACAATATTTCTTATATGAGCTTAGAGAACGAATGGGAGAAGAATCTTTTTTTAGAGCGATGAGAGAGTATTACGATACCTATGCGTTTAAGCAGGCAAATACAGAAGGATTTATTAAAATAATGAAACATAACTCGGCAGTTAGTATTGACGATCTTGTAAGTAACTATATCGCATTGCATTAATACATCGGCAGGAAGATAAAGTTTAGAAGATAAGGACAGTAGTAAGAAGATTCGCTTCAAATAAATGATAAAGATATGGAAAATGGGGTGGGTTATATGAATGCAACAGCAAAAGAGGTTATGGAGTATTGTTTAACCAAAAAAGATGCGTACATAGAGTATCCTTTTGGAGAAATTCCTATTGTATTTAAAGTAAGGAAGAAGATTTTTGCAGAACTATATCCAAATCCAGAAGACTATAAGATAACTTTAAAATGTGATATGGTTTTAGCGGATTTTTATCGTGAGCAATATCCTTCCATAGTAGTTAGAGGATATCATTGCCCGCCTGTTCAACAGCCATATCGTAACACAATATGGATTGATAGAATAAACAAAGAGATCCTATTTGATATGATAGATCATTCTTTTTTACAAGTAATAAAGTCTCTACCGAAAAGAGAGCAGATAGATTTTTCTGAATACTTATAAATATATAAATATATTGATGTTGATTCAATACTTTTCCGTTCATAAGAGATGTTGAAGTATAAGTTATACCATAAAAAGCGAGTGTATATCGAAATCCATATTGAAGGAATAGCTTCCATTATGAGATAATCGAATTCACTCGCTTTTTTAATTGTATTCAGCAATACTTACACTAATAAGGTAACATTCGTAAAGTACGCATTTTTAATGTGCGTGACAAGAAATGGCTTCTGAAGCGTACTTTTTCTTGTTTAAGTTATTTATTTGTATTATTCTTGGTAGCTTGCTTTTGTGTTGTATTTGAGCAGTCTGAAAGGTTAGAATCATTACTTGTAGAGTTCGAACAATTTTCAGATTTATTCGTGCCTTGTAATTGTTTCTCTCTTTCTTTTACATAACGTTGTTGGTACTGTTTACTCATAAGAACCTCCATTCATTCGCTTATATACTACGAATCTTTCTCTTTTTGATTTTATTAATTTACAATAATAGTATGATATAAAGTGAATGAGATTATAGTGTATCTTTCTGTAAATATAAAAACTATATTTTTACATATCTGATATAATGAAATATCGGAATGAAAATTATATTTGTAAAATAATACATGAAATTATTTGAAATATTTAATCTTAGTCAGTTAATAAAGTATTATCTCTAGACTGACCCACTAAAATAGATTACTTAAACGAAATAAAAAAGAGAATTTTAATTTTCAATTACTAAACGACAAAGATAAATCGTATTATTAGTAAAGGATAAATTTGTAGGTACTAAACGATGAATGTAGGTGAGGGGGGGAGTGCTAGATTGCCAGATTTTCGAAATGTATCCAAAGAGGCAGAAGTAATCTATCAGAACTATGTTGATATGGTATTCAGGATTGCTATTCAAAATGTGAGAAATATTATGGTGGCAGAGGATATCATGCAGGAAGTTTTTGTTCGATTATTACAACAAAATTGGGAGTTAATCAGTGAAGAACATTTAAAAGCTTGGCTAATACGCGTTACGATCAATTTATGTAAAGATCATTTTAAATCAGCTTGGTTTCGTAAACGTTCTTCATTAGAGGAATATGAGGATTATGTCTTAGATGGATTTCAGTCCATCAGGGAAAAAGAGTTGTATCATAAAATACTTAGCTTACCAAAACAGCAAGGTATTCTTATGTATTTACACTATGTTGAAGGGTATACCTACATTGAACTATCAACCATCTTTAATTTAAATCCGAATACAGTAGCAGCTAGGATTAGGAAAGCAAAGGGAAAATTAAAAGAATTTCTCGAGGTTGATCTTGATTAAAAGACATGTATCCAAAAGTGCTAATACTTTACTTGGAATATGAATTAGTTTTTTATAATGGTTTTTCGGAATGGAGGTTAACATGTATCAGGAAGAATATCAAAGCGTAATGAATCGGATTGGTTATAAGAATTCTAAAAAACAAGAAACTTGGGAAAAGATAACCAAGGAGTATCAAAGGCGATTACATACAAAAGCTGATATACAGGAAGAAATTATCTTTAAGAGAAGAAAAAAAGATAAATTACTGTGGATACCTATTGCTACTGGCAGTCTTGCGATAGTAATTATCTTAGCGGTGCTTACAAATGAGATATTAACTAGGATGCCAGATAGGATAACAGAAAGTTTATCAATTAAAAGCACGATATATCAAGACTTAAATATAAAATCAGAATTATTGAATCCACTATATTTAGAAAAAAGCAAAGTAATTATTACTCAGGTTGATAAAAACGATATTATTGTTATGTTAGAAGGAAAGTTAAGCGGGAAATTTATTATTCCTATGTTTGATACCGGTAAATATTATGTTGGAGACAAATTTGATGTGGACTATGAATTCGATGGAAGCTTAATTCATGTGGACCTGAAGATAGATGAAGATATATTTAAGCTTGGAAACTATTATGTTCTTGGTGCAGATTTTGTGATAAATGAAGAATATAGTTATATCGAAGATGTTACTCTGGATATCAATGCAAACCAACCAGATGAATATGGGGTAGTAAATCAAAATGAAATTCCAGATCAGATGGAACCAGGCTCTATCATACAATTCTTTGATGAATCACATTATCTGATTCTAGAGGGAGGAGCATATAATTACACACCAAATACCTTATTAGAAAAATATAAAAATTTGGAAAAGACAAGAAGAGAATGCAGGGAAAATAATTATACCTATACAGAAAAGGACAAACCGACAGAAGGACTTCGTGTTACTTATGGTAATGATGGAGGTATGTATCACTTTTACTATGAATTATCATTAGAAGGGATGAAATTAGATGGTCATGACTTACTTTGGCAAAGACCATTCTCCACTTTAGCGATAGGGGAAATTATAAAATATCATGAGGGTAAGTTACAACAAAAAGGAGAATGGACTGTAGCAAAAGAACCTGATGATAGAGGTTACTATTGGCATAGACTTGACTATCCAGGTATTTCATATCTTACTTTTTCCACGGTAGATACTCTGAACGAAGAATCACTCGTGTACTTTTTCATACTAACAGATAGTACTTATAAAACAAAATGGGGAGTATATGTTGGGTTGGAAGAAGAGAAGTTAAGAAAGCAAAATTTTGTACTTGCAAAGTACACTTTAGAAACGAATGAGATATCATTATATTTTAACAGTGAAGTAGATGCGTTATCAGAGAATTATTTAAAATCCTATCTATCACGAGTAGATGCTGGAATATTACCAGAAAAATTTGATACCATCTATTATTCTGCAGATATGATACCAGAGGGACAGATGAGACAATTGAAGGAACAGTACAGTTCCATAAGTGGGAACTCTACTATAGGTCTTGCAATATTTGTATCAGAAGGAAAGGTAGTGGAGATTGTAAATGATTGGCCAACAGCAGATTAGATTTTGCTAGGTTAGGACATATAATAAGAAAATAGCAGTGCAACAAGAGAACGATTAATTGGCGGATACAGCGTAACGAGGCATCGATTGTAATACATTTGAAAAAGGCGCAACTGGAAGTTGAAAAATCCAGTTGCGCTTAAAAAAATTACAAAATGTGATTATTTTAAGTATTAAATAACTATTCCATAAAAAAGAAGGTTTTTGGCATATAGATTGTCGTCAGTCTGAACCAGTGTAAATCAATCAGGATGGCGCATACGCCGCTGAATAAGAATAACTACTCGAACACCAACTAAAACAATACTAATAAATGTAATAATAGCTGATACAACTGCGATGGCACGAATTTTATCATATGTCATCAAATCAGAGATTCCATTGATAAGCATATGAAATGAAACCAAAGTAGTTATTCCACTAATTAATAACATCACTACAATTATAATAGTAAAAGCTTTCATATGCACCAATCCTATTGTTATTTTATGAATTTAGTTATTAGTGTTTTTTGTATGATTACGACTTTAAGAGTTAGTTACTAGGTACACTCCGGTCGCAGATATTCAAATCTCAAGTTGAAGTGTCATTATTACTGCTCAAGTAATTTCTCAACACTAACTAATTTAACACATAAAGCAAATAGTTCGGCCGCTTGTTTTAATTCATCCAGTGTTGGGAAGGATGGAGCAATTCGAATATTACTATTCTTAGGATCTTTTCCATATGGATAAGTTGCTCCAGCGCCGGTCATAACAACACCAGCTTCTTTAGCCTTAGAAACGATATCCTTAGCACATCCATCCATGGATTCAAAAGAGATAAAGTAACCGCCTCTTGGCTTAATCCAACTAGCGATTCCAAGTCCACTAAGCTCTTTTTCTAGAATATCAATAACAGCTTCGAATTTCGGTCTCATAATATCAGCATGTTTTTTCATATGCTCATGAATACCATCTAAATCTTTAAAGAAACGCACATGACGGAGTTGATTCACCTTATCATGCCCTATGGTTTGCAAGGTTAATTGCTTTCTAATATCTGCAAGATTATTCTTTGAGGTTGCAATAGCAGCTACTCCAGAACCAGGAAAACTTATTTTTGAAGTTGAAGTGAATTTATAAACGATGTCTGGGTTGCCAGCCTTTTCACATTCTTCGAGAATTTCTAAGCAGAAATCTTGTTGGTCTTCATATAAATGATGTACACTGTACGCATTATCCCAATAGATTCTAAAATCTTTTGCAGCAGGTTTAAGTCTTGCAAAACGTTTTACAGTTTCTTCAGAATAAGTGATTCCTTGTGGATTGGAGTACTTTGGAACGCACCAGATACCTTTTATAGTATCGTCTGAGCTTACAAGCTGTTCTACCATATCCATATCCGGACCTTCATTTGTCATAGGCACATTAATCATTTCGATACCAAAATGTTCTGTAATTGCGAAATGACGATCATATCCAGGGACAGGGCACAAGAATTTTATTGTATCTAATTTGCACCAAGGAGTACTTCCCATAACGCCATGTGTCATAGAGCGGGAAATGGTATCGTACATTATATTTAAACTAGAATTTCCATAAATAATAATGTTATCGGCTGGTACTTCACTTATTGCACCAAGAAGTTCTCTTGCTTCTTTGATACCGTCAAGAATTCCGTAATTTCTACAATCTATTCCTTCTTCACATTGTAGGCTTACTTCGCTATTTAAAACATCCATCATCCCCATGGAGATATCTAATTGTTTTGCAGAAGGCTTTCCTCTTGACATATCAAGCTTTAATCCCATTCCTTGGAATTCCTTGTATTTTGCTTCTAAATCAGTTTTCAAACTGGTCAACTCATCTTTACTCATAGTTTGATAAGTTTTCATAATTCTTACACCCTTCCTTTTGCAATCGTAGTTATGTATACATATCCATTCTATTCCTTTTTAAATTATAACAACCTTACCACACGATGATTCATATGTCCACATTATTTTCTTGTACATTTGATATTTTTTACCTGTTATAAGTCCATGTTATGATAGGTATAAATGACGCTAATCACTGTACTTTTACACCTATCAAAAAGTAAGTGTATAATTTGTTTGACAGCCTTGAAGGGGATAATAGTCTGATTTGATTTTATCATATAACGATAATGTGTCACTGGCACATACTTTAAAGATATATGAAGCAGGTAAAAAACCTCTAAGCATCAAAATGAAGCGTTTCTCGATTGGAACGAATCCTGCAAAACATATTGAAGCCGTACTTTGTAATTTTAAAAACATGCGTTTATCGTGCAGACAGGGTGTAAATATAAATAAATTTTGACATTTTATGTTAAAAGCTATATGATAAATTTATGTAAATTATAGTTAATAAATGTATAAAAATTAAGTAGCGTTAATTCCTTATATAAAAATATATTAGTGTTACTAAAAGCTTACAGTAGGTAGATAATTAGCATATTTATTTGTATGATTGTTTCTGCCATTCCGTCTATTAGCTGGAAGTTAGTTGGTGGAGATATATCATCCAGCAACTATAGACTGTTTAACGGACTGTATATTTTCATTAACAAACTAATGTGAAACTACATATAGGTATTAAAAAGTAGTGAAGCAATGAAGAGATAATAGAACATGTATATAAAGAAACAGGTGTTTTTTTGAAGTGAGTTTACTTTCATTATAAAGAAGGGGGATTTGATGTATAAGTATTTAAAATTTATCATGTTTTTGGTAATAACAATGGGGAGTTTGACTGGTTGTTCCTTTGAAGCAAAGAGTGATGAGTTGTACAACAGTAAATTGAATGAAATCACCGTTAATTTGGATAAGTACCAAGAAAGTAATGATGAATTAATTAAAAATTCCCAAAATGAAAACCAACAGGCTCAAGAAGCACAGATGACCGATTCGATAGACAGCAATTTGAGCGGAACACTAAGAATATCTGTTTTTTGGCCAGACAATGAAAGGAATTTAATTGCAGTGGCGGCAAAGGAATTTCAAGCGTTGCACCCCGAAGTTAACATTCAGATACAGTTTTATGATGATTTCTTTAAGTACCAAGCACAAACTTCGGTGGAGCTGATGAGTAACACAGCAGCGGATATTATTGATTTGTCCCTTATTCCATATGAGCAGTATGCCGATAAAGGGCTTTTTGCGGATTTATACCCATTGATGAATGCAGATGATAGCTTTAATAAAGAGGATTATTTTGTTAATGTCTTTGAGTCATTTGAAGATAGTCAAAATAGTCTGATGGCGATTCCTTTGTCGTTTAGATTTAATTTTGTTACCATGCGGCAGGACTTCATGAAGTCCTTTGATGCTGAGTTTGAAAATCGAGGGGGCATATCCTATCAGCAGATGCTAGATTTGTATGTTACGGCACAGACAGAAATGGAAGATGAGGATTTGTATATGGCTGATTTCGCGAGTGCCGCAACATGGTTTGAGTTTGAGTGGGATAACCTTGTTGATATAAAAAACAAAAAGGCATATATGAATACTCCTGAATTTGTGAGAAATTTAGAAAAGCTAAAACGTATTAAACTGACTGAAAAAGTAGTACAATCAAAGGATGGACCAGGAATTTTAGTAAAACACTACTTTCTATACAATATTTTTCAAAGAAACCCTGCAGTGCTGTTTGTTCAAAGTTTGAAAATTGAGGATATCATACAAATCCTCCTTCCGTTTAACGATATGCTTTATTCAAAACCGATCCCCTTAATATCTGACGGAATACCAATAATGGATAGAACATTTACCCTTGGGATAACAAATACATGTAAAAATAAAGAGCTTGCGTGGAAATTTCTTTCCTATTGTATGGCAGAACGGGCACTTCCAACAAAAGAAATAGACACAAGTATTTCTCTTTTTCGCCAAGGATTCCCTGTAAATAAGCAAAATTTCAGAAAGTTTTTGCAGGCTGCTGTCAATGAAATATTGCGCAGAGGTAATGCGTTGGGTTATTCGTTTTCGGGAAGCCGTACAGCTGTGATAGAAGAAAACATAGCACAGATAGAGAAATGGTGCAGCATGAAGGGCAGAGTAAAGCAAATGGATTTAAACATATTTTTAGATTTAATCTATCCTGACTTGTATCAATATTTAATTGGAGAGCAAACGGCGGAGCAAACAGCTGCACGTCTTCAAATGAAAACAGAGATTTATTTGAATGAGTAATATATGGTTATATTACATTAAAATAGTAAAGAAGGATACCTGCTACGGTTTGAAAGGAATATAGATATTAATGATAGGGGGACTTTGATGAACGTAATCACAAGGAGGAGAAATAGAAAAAAACACAGAGAATGGACGCTGTGGCTGTTATTGCTGCCCAGCCTGATGGGAATGTTGATTTTTTATTTACTTCCATTTTTTCTTTCCATGTATTATGCAGTGATTGACAATGTGGTGTCGCACAGGTTTGTTGGGTTACAAAATTTTATTGATACATTTCATAATTTGTCATTTCAGCGGGCATTGAAAAACACGGCATTTTTTATACTGGTCGGTGTGCCGCTGAATTTGATTTGCTCATTTACCATCGCCAGCCTTCTTAAAAAAGTGACAAAGTTGAAAGGTTTTTTCGGCTTAATTTTTCTTATCCCTATGATTATTCCGGCAGGAGCGGTGGTGTTTGTCTGGAAAAGTATATTTGATGTCAACGGAATTTTGAACTGGGTTTTATATTCCGCCGGACTGCCAATGAAAAACTGGTTGGAAAGTGAATGGGTGTTGGGGATTGTTGTTATTATTTTTTTATGGAAAAATATTGGTATTGGTATGATTTTGTTTTGGACAGGACTGAACCGAATTCCAAAAACCTATTACGAAATGGCGAGGGTAGAGGGCGGCGGTGCAATTGGTCAGTTTTTTCAAATTACGCTGGTGTATATTATGCCGACTGGGTTTGTGGCAGCACTTCTGTCTATTATTAACTCGTTTAAAATTTTCAAGGAAGTTTTTCTTTTATTTGGAAATTATCCGTCGGAATGGGTCTATCTGCTTCAGCATTATATGAATAATCAATTTTTAGCCGCCAATGCACAGAAATTGAGTGCATCTGCAGGCATTATTTCTGCTTTTATTGTTAGTGTATTGTTTTTCTTCTTCCGTTCACAGCGAAAGCTGTCGGAACATTTTAGTTGAGAGGAGGAGAAATATGATAAAGAGAAAAACATGGCAGAGTGGGTTGCTTTATATCTGTATTATGGTGTTGGCACTGGTCACGCTGCTTCCGATTGTGCTACTGTTAACCAATTCTTTGATGAGCGGGCGAGAGATAGTAAGCCGTTATTCTATGGATATAACGATTTTTAATGTATTGAATACGGAATACATAAAATCCGGTGATGCACCGTTTCATTTTGTTGAAATGGCATTTTTGCCTGATTATATTACGTTTCATCAGTATTTTAAATTGTTTTTTAACAGTCCTGAATACTTAAGATTGTTTTGGAACTCGGTCATTTTATGCGTGCCGATTGTTGTGGGGCAATGTATTATTTCTGTGCCGGCAGCTTACGCATTTGAGCGGTTGCAATGGAAATACAAGGAGTTTTTGTTTTTTATCTACATTATTGTGATGCTGATGCCGACACAGGTTTTGCTGGTACCCCATTATCTTCTAGCGGAACTGGTTACGCTGCCGCCTTATTTGGCCATTATATTACCGGGTATTTTCAGTCCCCTTGGTGTTTTTTTACTGCGGCAGCAGCTGAAGGGCTTTCCCCATGAGTGCTTAGAAGCGGCACAAGTGGATGGTGCGGCACATCGCACTATTTTGCATCATATTGTATTGCCGAATATGAAGTCGAGTGTGGCGGTGCTAGTCGTGATTACATTTGCGGATTATTGGAACATTGTTGACCAGGCGATTGTCTTTATTAAAAATGCGTTTGACGAGCCAATGTCGGTCGGGCTGTCAAGGGTGATGCAGAATGACACAGGTATGTTTTTTGCGACTGCTTGTTTTTATATGTTTCCGATTGTGATATTGTTTATGTCTTGTCGAGACTATATATCACAGGAGTTGTCTTTTGCTGGGGTGAAAAATTAGATGGGAGGTTGTATATGAAAATCAGGAAAGGCTGGGTGCTGACAGGTATCATTTTTTTATTATTTGTTGTGGGCTGTACCATCTATTCACGTACCTATTATCAATGGAATTTGCCGACAGTAGAAATAATGGCGCCAAGGTCGGGAACGTTGATGCTGGGGCGGTACGATGTACGGAGTGTTTCAAAAAAGGAAGAAGGGTCAAGTGGCTTTACACACAGTACCCAGATTTTGCTTCCGCTTACGGTGAATTATTTCTTTGTCGATGATGAGGCTGAGGTTACGTTGACCGGAATCAGAAACAGTACAAGAAAGGGGCGTGTAACCTCTATCACCTATACAAAGGAAAACCTTGTGCTGACGATTGGCTTTCATGCTGAAAATTTCGCGGATGGGGAGTCGGTTGATGTGTCAATTATGAAAGAAACGACTCTGTTAAGTAATATTATGCCTAAAAGCGCACTGCATGAAGATGATAAAGGAGCGTACCTGTTTGTGGTTATGAAAGAACAGGGGGCTTGGGGGCGTGAGTATGTGGTACGGCGCATGGACGTAACGGTTTGGGCGAGCACAGAGCAGGAGTTTTCAGTTAGCTCAACTATTGAATACCCTGTGGTGTTTGCCAGCGACAGTAAGCTTGCGGACGGACAGCGGGTAAGGTTTTATCCGTAGGGAGCGGAAGTGCTTCGATATCATTTATCGGAATATTTGCAGTACTATGGTTAGCAAATCCACTTTTTTGGATTCTATTAACCATAGGCGCAATTCCCAGTGCGGCTATGTCTATGAAATATACCAAGTCCATTTATCGTTTAAGCATGGAACAGCCAAAAACCGAACCTTATTATAAATCATTGGTTTAATTCTTCTCTCTCCTCGTTATCTTCCAATAATAACAATGTTTTCTTTTCTTGGAATAATATAATTAACAACAGATATATTTGTAGTCAAACTTTGTAAACTTTCAATTTTTGTTTTTCAAAATGATAAAATTATTAATATAGGCATCAAAATAATCTTTTCCTTCAAATATTAACTTAAACTCTTTCGTATTTATATTATAACGATAGATACCGTATGGATACCTTTCTTCCTCTTCTTCATTTTTTGCACTTCCACGAAATACAATTTCATTTTCAGAAATAAAAAATAATCTTCTCTAATAATATGAAATGGACTATCACTTCCCATAAACCGAAACTCTTCGGTCTGATTTGATTTTACCATATAACGATAATGTGTCACTGGCACAGTTATTTGAATTTATTAATTCAAATATACAATTGTGTATAATAATGTAAATGCTTAATACTAGAACTAGTGAATTTTTCATAAGTAGAGTTTTGAGAAAAAGCTCCTTTCGGAGCTTTTTGTTTGATGGAGTGTTTGACATAAGGATAGTAATGTGATATTGTTATATTTATATTGGTGTGACAAAGGAGAAAGTACATGTTTATTAGTCGTTTAAGATAAGTTTATTAAAAAGCAGATATGTTTTGGTAACCTGAACAAGGCTTTTTTGTTATGCTTAAACGGCAAATATGTTTCATTTCTATGAGTTAAGACTAATCAAATTTTATAATTAATATCTTACCTTTGCTAAAATTGCTAGGGTAAGTATGATGTTTTTAAAAATAAATGATAAGTAACTCATGATTGTTTCATAAGAGCGTATATAGCAGACAGAGCCTATCTAGGTTTTGTCTATTTTTTTATATCTTTTGACTAACGTGTTGTATCATTTCTTTTCACATATAAGGGAGGTCTTAGAATGATTAATTCTATGAGATTACGTTACTAGTACTGGATTATGGTACTCGGGAGAAGTATAACGTTTATCATAATCCTTTTCGTAACAAAAGTGTGAAAGTAGAACTTCACACTCAAGTTTTTCTAAAAACTTAGTAAAAACTTGTCAAGAGAAAAGTTTATATACAATGATGGTTCGCTAAATGGCTATCATTATGAAAAGGAGATTATGATTATGAAACAAATCGGTATAATAGTAGGAGTTAATGTTAAGAATGAAGAGCATTTTCATGAGGGAATGCAGGAATTAATCGCATTAAGTGATGCGTGTGATATTGAGATTGTTGATAGTATAGTACAAAATGCAGATAGCATAAATAGAGCTACTTATCTTGGAAAGGGTAAGCTTGCAGAACTTGGAGAATTAGCTAGAGTGCGCGGAGCAGAGGTTGTTATCTTCAACGGGGAATTAACAGCATCTCAAATCCGTAATATTCAAACGGTGGTTGATACCGTGGTACTCGATCGAACCAACCTAATATTAACGATATTTGCAAGTCGCGCTAAGACGAGGGAAGCAAAGCTTCAAGTTGAAGTGGTAAGATTACAATATGAATTACCTCGATTAATTGGAGCGAATGAAAACCTATCAAGGCAGGCAGGTGGTATCGGTGGTGGAACCGGAGCTGGTGGTAGAAATAAAGGTGCCGGAGAAACGAAACTCGAACTTGATAAGCGAAGAGTAGAAGAAAAAATCAATGTGATGCAAAGAGAGCTAGAAGAGCTTATCACGCAACGATTGACACAGAGAAATCAGCGTAAGAAGAATGAGATAAATACGGTAGCATTAGTGGGATATACCAATGCGGGAAAATCGACGGTAATGAATTATATGGTTCAACAGTTTATCGGTAAAGAAGAGAAAGAAGTTTTAGCAAAGGATATGTTATTTGCAACCCTAGAGACTTCTGTTCGAAAGATAAACCTCAAAAACCGTAAGGAATTTTTATTATCTGATACGGTCGGTTTTGTAAGTAACTTACCGCACAAGCTTGTGAAAGCGTTTCGCTCAACTCTAGAAGAGGTATGCGAAGCTGATTTGCTTGTTCATGTGGTAGATCGCTCCAATGAAGATTACCAGAGTCAGATAGAGGTAACAAATGCTACCTTATCGCAAATAGGAGCAGGTCACATACCAGTTATCTATGCTTATAATAAAGCAGATTTAATCAAGACGGATTTGATTAAAGAGGAAGCTTTGCAAGGTGATATGGAAGAGAAACAGATGTTAGAGACTAAGGAAGATACCGTATTGATTTCTGCGAAAAAAGGAGATGGTATGAATGAGCTTATCGAACTCATTTGTAAGCGTTTATACCCGAATGAAGTTAGAACTAAGGTTTTGATACCATATCACCTTGGTGCACTGATTGCGAAGATAAATGCTTCGACGAATATCCTTTCTTCCAACAGCGAAGAAGCAGGTATGGTATACGAAATCGAGTGCAATGAGCAAATTTATCAACAGGTAGAGGCTTTTGTTTTAAAGTAACATGCCATAATATTATGTAATATCTTGCAATATCTTATAGTTTCTTGTAACATTACACTATATAGGAAGACTTCGATGGATGATCATATCAGAAAGAAGTCTTCCTATATTTTTTTATTTTGTAACCTTTTCGACGTTAATGTTACTAATAGATAGAGGTACTAAGGAAAGCGCAGACGGAGGCAGACGATGAAGACAGAGTTTCAACAATTATATGAAAAATACTATTCTCGAGTCTATTATTTTTTGCTAAAACAAGTTTATAACCGTAAAGATTTGGCGGAAGAACTGACCCAAGAAACCTTTTATCAAGCATTTTTATCATTACACCGATACCGAGGAGACTGTGATATTGTAACTTGGCTTTTTCAGATTGGTAAGAACACTTGTTTTCGTTACTTTAAGAAGCATCCTATCTATGCAGATTATGATAGCGAAGTATTAGGTAAAGAAAATCTGATAGCTAATGTTAAGAGCATGGAACAGGAGTATGAAGACAAAGTAAATGCCGAGGCAGTAATTAGTTGTATCAAACAAATGAAGGAAAATTATCGTGAGGTTATGTTATTAAGATTACAAGAAAATCTTTCTTTTCGAGAGATAGGAGAAAAGCTACATATTAGTGAGAATTCTGCAAAAGTGTTGTATTTCCGAGGAAAAGAAATGGTAAAGAAAGAATTGGAGGGCGAATATTATGGATAAGCAGACATGCATACTAGTAAAGGAATTAATTCCTTTATACTGTGATAAGGCGACTAGTGAACAAAGTAATCAGATTATTGAGGAGCATTTAAAAGAGTGTGATTCCTGCAAAGTTTTTTTAGATAGCATAATGGCAGAAAATGAGTTTAAAAAAGAAATGGGTCAATGCTCTGACGAAGTTAAGGATGACAATGAGAATTATGTAAAAATAGCAAAGCGTTTAAAAAAACGTAGAAGAATGATAATAACCAGCACATTCGCAGCAGTCGTTTTTATATTTATTTGTATAACTTCGTGGTTTCAAACTTTTTTTAATATAGGAGGAATGGAACCAACTTATGATTTTGGAGCAAACTTCGTTGCAAACAAGTTGATTTATAGCTTCCGTGCTCCAAAGCAAGGAGAAGTTGTGGTATTATATTATGGAGATAATGTTTGTATGAAGCGAATCATCGGAATACCTGGTGATACAGTAGATATCAACTCAGGTCATATTTATGTAAACAATGAGCTAATAGATACAGAATATACTTTCGGAACTATGCAGTGGGAAGGAGATGTAAATTATCCAATTGCATTGGGTGAGGATGAGTATTTTGTCCTTGGAGACAATTATGAAAACTCATTAGATAGTAGATATCAGTCTTTTGGATTAGTTCCTAGAGACAATATTTTTGGAAAAGTAATGTTTCAAACGAATTTTAGTTTGACTAGAACAAAGGTTACTACAGCAAGATAATGAAATAAGTTATAGGAGAAAGTTATGGCATTATTTACAATAGAAAATGTGAATTATAAAAATATTATTCGTTATCCCAATATTGAAATACCAGAAGGAGGAGCTACATTTATCTGCGGAGAAAGTGGCTCTGGTAAAAGCACGCTTTTAAAATTACTGAATGGCGTTATTTCACCAACGGATGGGAAAATCAACTATTTAGATAAAAATATTGAGGATTACGACCCAATAACGCTACGTCGGGAAGTTCTCCTTATCAGTCAATCGGTTTATTTATTTGATATGTCCATTAAAGACAATTTCAACGAGTATTATGCTTATCGGGATTTGGAAAACATCAGCGAAGAAGAGATGAAAAATTATTTGGATATTTGTTCTGTTCATCTACCACTCGATAGTATGTGTAGTGTAATGTCCGGTGGGGAAAGGCAGAGGGTGTTTAACGCAATTAATCTTTCGTTTCAATCAAAGGTATTAATGTTAGACGAGCCTACAAGTGCACTTGATTATAAAAATGCAAATGCGCTATTAGAAAATGTTAAATCATTTTGTAAACGAAAAGAAAAAACGCTTCTTGTCGTTTCTCATGATAGAGCTATTGCCAATAAATTTGCTGATAATATAATCAATCTTTAGGGGGGTCAGAATAATGAACGAGATTATATCATTAAATATTGGGCAATTCGCTTTAATATATTTGCTTCTTTTAATAGTACTTTTGGTAATGAAAAAATGTAGAATTAATCAAACCAAGCTGCTTGTGATCGCCAGCTTACGGATGACCGTACAACTTACTTTGGCTGGTTTGATATTGACTTATATTTTTAAGAATCCTCATCCTGCATTTACAATTTTTTACATTCTGTTGATGACAGGATTTGCGATTTATATGGTGCTTAATAGAAACAAAGAAATTAATAGAAAATTCAAGTTGATAGTGGCGGCTTCCCTCGCTTTATCGGGTATTGCTATTATATGCTTTTTTATAATAGCAGTGGTCGGTGTAAATATTTTTAATCCCCAATATACGATTCCAATCGGTGGGATGATAATAGGAAACGCTATGACAGGGGTAAGCCTCGGGCTTAAAACATTCAATGAGACAATCAAATCGCAAAGAAATAGAATAGATACGCTTATAAATATGGGTGTTACGCCTCAAAAAATATTAATACCATTTGTAAATCAAGCGATTGAGACGGCTCTCTTACCGACCTTAAACTCAATGCTTAGCATGGGGGTTATCTCTTTACCAGGTATGATGACAGGTCAGATTCTATCCGGTACCCTTCCTATGACGGCAATACTTTACCAAATAGCGATTATCATAGCCGTAAGTGCAGTCACATGCCTATCTGTTTTCTGCTCTTTGTTTTTTGGTTATAAAACGCTATATAATAAACGAAATCAAATAACGATATAAAGAAACAAAATTATCTAGATGATGAGTGAATTCCAATAGTAGTGATTAGTACGTCATTACCGTAGATATTCATAAAGTTCTAGTACTTATTTTCATAAAGATACGTAAACAATGTAATACTAAGAAGGTAGATTAATAAACAAAGATTTATCAACCGACAAATTAGTAATTTGCGCTGGCGCAGATATGCCGCAATTAAGATGAGGGCGCTAAGCGCCAGAATTGAGGTTAAATATGGTATCTATATGGGAAGAAAATTATTCGATTACTCCAAGAGAGGAATTATCTGGTGACTTATCGACGGACGTAGCAGTGATAGGTGCAGGAATGGCAGGAATATTAACTGCCTATTATCTCACACAAAAAGGATTTAAAACGATAGTAGTAGATGGAAAACGCATTGGAAGTGGGCAGACTAAGGGAACAACTGCAAAGATTACTTCGCAGCATGCGGATATTTATCATAAACTCATCGATCAATTTGGTGAAGAGAAAGCAAAGCAATATGCTTTTGCAAATGAGAATGCAATATTAGAATATAAGAATTTAGTTAACGAGCTACTAATCGATTGTGACTTTGAAGAAAAAAGTGCTTATCTATATACTTTGGAAGATGCAACTCCTTTAGAGGAGGAAGCGGTAGCTGCTAGGAATCTAGGAATTGATGCTGAATTTACCAAAGAAACAGAACTACCTTTTGAGGTAAAAGGCGCGGTAAAATTTGCAAATCAAGCGCAGTTTCATCCATTAAAATTCTTGTCTGCAGTGGCAAGTACATTAACCATTTATGAAAATACACAGGTACTTGAAGTAGAAGATACGTTACTTAAAACTAATCGCGGCGATATATCAGCAAAATACATTGTATTTGCAAGCCATTATCCGTTTATCAATGCTCCAGGATTTTATTTTCTACGAATGCATCAAGATCGATCTTATTTTCTTGCATGTAAAAATGCGACTACTTTAATTGGAATGTATCGAAGTTTAGAAAAGACCGGATATTCACTACGATGTTATAAAGATATCTTATTATTTGGTGGTGGAGGCCATCGAACCGGTGAGAATTCTCGTGGTGGGCAATATAGTGCTTTGAGAAGTGCGTTAGCACAATTTTATCCAGAAAGCAAAGAGTTTGCTCACTGGTCTGCACAGGATTGTATGACCTTAGATGGTGTACCATATATTGGTCCATTTTCAGATGGTAAACCGAACTGGTATGTTGCCACTGGTTTTGGTAAGTGGGGAATGACAAGTTCTATGGTATCAGCACAAATTATCTCAAAGCAAATAGCAGGTGAAGATGTTTGGTATGCTCCAGTATTTTCTCCAGAGAGATTTACCCTAACTAGTGATTTTAAAGCATTGTTAGAAGAAACCAAGCATGCAGTAAAAGGGTTAACAAGAAGGATATTTCAGTTGCCAAAAGCGACTGAGGAAGAACTTCCATTGGGTCATGGTGGAATTATTGAAGTAGATGAAATTAAATATGGAGTTTATAAAACTGAAAATGGTGAAATTTACATTATAGACCCTAAATGTCCGCATCTTGGTTGCCAGTTAGAATGGAATCCTGATGAATTAAGCTTTGATTGCCCATGTCATGGATCAAGGTTTACTTTCACCGGAGAATTATTAGATAATCCAGCACAGACTGATATTGATGATAAAAAAGAAAGGTGATTATAAGAAAAGTGATTAGAAAAAAAGTGGTTATAAAAGAAAACGTGATTATTAACAAAAGAAGAGTGATTCCTTGATTTTAGTGCTGGGATCTATTACACTAAAGAATAGGATTCAACGCTAGCTTTTATAGATTAAAAGATATGTAATCAACAAACAGGCTTGTGATAATCACAGGCTTGTTGTCGTTGAAATAGAATAGGATATCCATTTTAAATAAGGATAAGAGGAAACATTAAAAAGATGATTGTATTATAACAATACGGAAATAGGGTTAATGTGAAAAATTAAGACTTTTCATACTTTGCGTCAGAATGGAGGTTACAATGGGTGATTATCAACATGTTTCACATACCTTCGAACCGGTTTTTGATAAAAATAGTAAAATCTTGATATTAGGAAGTTTTCCTTCTGTTAAGTCAAGGGAGCAAGAGTTTTATTATGGACATCCGATGAATCGGTTTTGGAGGATGTTATCTTCGGTCTTAAAGAAAGAAATACCATCGGATAGTTTGAGAAAAAGAGAATTTCTATTAGAGAATCACATTGCATTATGGGACGTCATAGACAGTTGCGATATCATCGGATCAAGTGATAGCAGTATAAAAAATGTAGTACCAACCGATTTATCTAGGATCTTAGCGATAAGCCCAATAAGTCATATTTACGTGAATGGAAAAACAGCGAAAAAACTTTATGATCGATATAGTGAATCAGTAACTGGATTAAAAGCTATATGTCTTCCTTCTACCAGCCCAGCAAATGCAATGTTTTCGTTAGAAAAATTAATAGAAGAATGGAAAGTTATTATAGAACCATTGGGAGATAATTATAGGGATTGTTTTTGACAAGGAAGTGTTATAATCTATAATTAGAAAAAATTTAGAGGAGATTTGTATGGAAACGAAAGAGTACATTATTAAAACGTTAGAAACATTAGTGAACATTCCAAGCCCATCTGGGTTTACGAAAGAAGTGATGGAGTTTGTTGAAAGAGAAGCTAATAAGTATCATTATTCCTGTGAGTATATCAAACGAGGTGGCCTAATTATTACAGTTCCTGGAGAAAGTAATGATTGCCTTGGTCTATCAGCTCATGTAGATACACTGGGTGCTATGGTCCGTTCCATCGGTGGTGATGGTATAATTCGCTTCACCTGTGTTGGGGGCTACACAATGAATAGTATCGAAGGTGAATATTGCAAAATCCATACCAGAGAAGGAAAGGTGTATACCGGAACTATTCTTTCAAAAAGCCCATCGGTTCATTCCTATGATGATGCAAGAACTCTTGAACGCAAGGATCGAAACATGGAAATCCGTATTGATGAGAAAGTAGAGAATAAAGAAGATGTTTTAAACCTTGGAATCAATAATGGAGATTATATTAGCTTTGATGCACGTTTTGAGTATACAAAAAGCGGTTTTATCAAATCCAGACATCTGGATGATAAGGCAAGTGTAGCTGTTTTATTAGGTTTACTGAAAGATTTGTCTGAACAAAATGTTACACCAAAGAGAACTTTAAAGATTTTAATCAGCAACTTAGAAGAAATCGGTATGGGCGCTTCCTATATCCCATCTGAAATTAGTGAATTTATTGCTGTTGACATGGGAGCCATTGGTGATGATTTAGCTGGTAATGAGTATTCCGTATCAATTTGTGCATTAGATTCTTCAGGTCCATATGATTATGAGTTAACAACAAAACTTATGAATCTTGCAAAAGACAAGCAAATCCCATATGTTGTAGACATCTTCCCTCATTATGGTTCTGATGCATCTGCTGCTATGCGTGGTGGCAATAATATTAGAGCAGCGTTAATTGGACAGGGAATCCACGCTTCTCATGGGATGGAGCGTACTCATGAAACAGCATTAATTGCTACTTTAGATTTATTAAAAGTATATGTAGGATAAGAGATAATTTTCTTGGCTATATAACACTAAAAGAAGACAGAAAAATGAAAAAGATAAAATGAGAAAAGAGGCTTTTGCAAAATAGCTGATGTAAATCAGCTATTGAGCAAGGACTCTTTTCTTTGCAAATAATATCCTATCTCTGAACATTTTTAATAATATTTGTTGAATTATTATTAATGTCTATTAAATCGTAAAATGTTACTAATGTTCCATACATATTTTGAGTATGAACGTCTATCCTATTGCCAACAATTGTAATGATTTTATCTTCAAGAGGGGATCTAGTCATATCTAATGTATAAATAATTTGATTTCTATTAAATTGCAAAACGCTTGTAACTGCTGGTCCGTCCATTCCAAAGGTTGTTACTGTGACAAAGTCAGGTATACCACTGTTTACATTATTTATAAACTCTAAAAGTTTATCTAAATTATATGTTCTTGCATAGCCATCATAAAGTATATCATTATTTTCTAGAGCCATTCCTGGAGTATAATCTCTTGGTAGAGAACGTAAATATTGCTCAGCAAAATTAATATATTGAGTTATATCCATAAACTAAGTTTTTTTTTTATAGTATTCAGTTATTTTAACATTATACCATTTTATTCTTTTACTAAGATACCTTAGAATAGTAAAAATTAATGAGTACGACTGGTTGCATACCTTAGCTATTTTTGTAGGAAAGGGAGGGTTGTAAAATGGTTGATTAATAACTATGGAGTGACGCTCTTTCCAATTTGTAGTTTGACTGAATTGTAACTTAATGTGAACGGATAGATTCTATAAAATCCTCAATTACTGAAGCATTACCGACATTTTCTTTTCGCAGAATATAGCTATTAATTTTTGGCGTGTCAAAATCAAGAAGTGGGATTATAATGAGTTGCCCATTTTCTACATAATGATTGATCAAGCTTTTTGGAAGAAAGCTAAATCCTATTCCATCTAATAGATACTGTAAAAGAGTCGTACTCTTATCAATCTCAAACCGAAAATGATGATGTTTTGGAAATAACTCACGTATATATATTCCGACATCTTGCAAAGCAAAATTGCAATAAAGATAATTGGTGCTTACCAATTGGTCTTTTGAAATACCACCCACATATTTTTGGTTTTTTGGATGAGTTACGAGCACTAATTCATCGGCACGAAATAAACTACATTGAAAGTATTTCTTATTCACCGGAACATAAGTAAATGCAAGGTCTATTAATTGATCTTGGAGCATTTGAATTAATGTAAATGAGTGGTCGATGGTAACCTTGATCGATACATCCGGATGATTCATAAAAAAGGAACGAATCGGATCATATAGGTGGCACTCATACACAGTATTTGCAGTACCAACACGAAGGGCAGCACGAAATGTATTTTGTGTGTTGAATTCATGTATAGCAGTCTCTTCAAGTTCCACAATACGTTTCGCATATTCAAGAAATATCTCCCCGTCCTTTGTTAGTGAGAGATTATTACGTTCCCTATGGAATAATTTTTTCCCTAGTTCTTTTTCTAATTCCATGATACGGTTTGTTACCGTAGACTGTGCAACAAATTGTTGTTCCGCTGTCTGGGTAAAGTTCTTTATTTTAGATAAAAGGAGAAAGGTTTTTAAATTTTGAGTATCCATAATAACCTCTTTCTGGCTATTTAGAGCCTATTAATAAGATAGTAACTTTGTAACAGTGCAAAGTTCCGTTTTAATATGATTGGTTTTTCAACCTATAAGATTCTCCCAGTATTAATATTAATGATAATTGACTATGTTTAAATCAGATTAATTAATTATAGTATGTTCTAAAGGTACAGTCAATATTTAGTAATGAATGGGTAATATCAAACAACAATCTAGGAAATAGTATATAATGTGGACATGATAAGTTACGTAGCTTTCATAATTTACGATATAACTTTTACCAAATCTATGTTACAATATGAAATATGGGAGATATAGTAGTTACGTATAGGATTTGTTACAGAGGGAAAAGAAAGGAAGGATTTTTTTATGAATAATATTGCAATTTTAGGTGCTGGAAGAATAGCCACATTCATGGCTCAGACTGTCAATGGAATGAAGGATGTAAATTTATATGGTATTGCTTCTAGAGATATTAATAAAGCAGAAGAGTTTGCAAAGGAATATTCAGTAGAACATGCTTATGGATCCTATGAAGAGATGTTGCAAGATCCAAATATTGATTTAGTGTATATAGCAACACCACATTCTCATCATTATGATCATGCAAAGTTATGTTTACAATATGGAAAAAATGTTTTATGTGAAAAAGCATTTACTGCGAATAAAAAGCAGGCAGAAGAAGTTCTTTCTTTAGCAAAAGAAAAAGGATTATTAGTTACGGAAGCAATTTGGTGCCGTTATATGCCAATGGCTCAAATGATAAAAGATACACTTAATAGTGGTAAGATTGGAACTCCAGCTTCTTTAATCTCTACATTCGGTGCATTGGTTAGTGGAAAACCAAGACTTAAAGAGCCTTCATTAGCAGGTGGAGCGTTACTTGATCTTGGAATCTATCCATTAACATTTGCTATGATTGCATTTGGAAATGAGATTTCGGATATCAAAACTTCTGCAGTATTAACTGATCTTGGTGTAGATGAAACACATAGTGTCATCTTGACTTATAAAGATGGTAAGGTAGCAACACTTAGCAGTTCTATGATTAGTGCGATGGAATCACAAGCAATCATCTATGGTACCGAAGGTTATTTAAAGGTTTATGGGATGAATAACTATGAGAAAATTGAAGTATACAATTCAAACCGCGAATTAGTAGAAACCATTGAGAGACCAGAACAAATTACTGGATATGAGTATGAAGTAACTGCAGCTTTCAAGGCAATAGCAGAAGGTAAATTAGAATGTCCGGAGATGCCTCATGAGGAAACTCTCCGCGTGATGGAAATTATGGACGGTCTTAGAGCTAGTTGGGGTGTAATTTATCCTTTTGACTAATAGTAAAGGAGATTGCATGATTGACAGAAATAAATTTGATGCGATTAAAAGGCCATTGCTTATGGAAAGGAACAAGGAGCTGTACGTTCTTTTCTTATGGCAGACGAGTTAAATGAGCCAGCAAAGCATGTTTATGAAAAGATAGGATATGTTGGTAGTGAAACAGAATTCCAACTTGATATGGTTTATCAGCATGTTTAAATCTTTAAAAAAGATATTAGAGCTGCTTTATACTTGAAAAGCTATGAAGTAAGAACTAGCTAAGTTGAAAAGTAGCGAGTGCTTATTTAGTGCTTGAAAAGAATGCACAGAGCGTATAAGAAAGCAACAACAACGATAATAAAAGAATATGCAATCATAAAGGGAGCTTATGCTCAATAGTAGATATAAAAGCTATTGAGCATAAGCTCCTCTTTTTCATAAAAATAATGTCCCCAAAAGGTTCATATTCATAGTAGTTCTAGCACAGGTAATGTTACTGGCTATTAGAAATAAAGCTTTAGTATGTGATCCACACAATTTTCTTCTTCCGGAAATAGCAACTTTTCGTATGGAAATTTTTTTGGTTTAAATGTGCCGTATGGCGTAATTATCTTGGAATCATCAGATAGTTCAGAAAACCGCCACTTCATTGTTCTATAACAAAACTAACAAATTACTTTTTTACTTTCGGTGTATTATTTTTAACCGTATGTCCATCTTTTGTATCTGCATAAATAGCTTGAGCAGCGGCTACACCGGTGATCTTATTCCAGGTAACATTGCAGTTTCTTGTAGTTGAATTTAGATAAATACCATTTTTGGCTGTCACGTTTATCTTATTACTATAGATCTTTAAATTTTGGGTATATGATACACCAATTCCTCCATAATAGCTGTTTTTCGCTCCCGCTTTACTAATCTGGTTCCAGTATAGATTACCTGAGTTACTATTGTGTACGCAAATTGCATAACGATAGGTATCAGTGATATAGTTGCTACCAATATAACAGTTAGGGGAGTATTCTACAAAGATTCCATAGCGGGCTGTCTTTGTTAGCTTATTCTTTCTAATAGAAACATTGGATAAAGGTCGTGCTTTGCTACCAATAACACGTATTCCATCACCCCAGGTAAGCGTTGAACCTTCTAGATATTGTCTCATATTCTTAATAGTATTTCCCTCAATTACGATGCGATAATTTTTAGGAAGGGGCTGTTTTTTCGTACTTGGAAGAGCAGGAAGATAATTCATCTCCTCATTTGCAATTGTCGTATAGACAAGAATCCCAACACCTGCTCTATCTATGATATTGTTTTTTATATTGGTGTTTGTATAGTTATAAACTTTAATGGCAGCTTCCGAGATATCATGAAGCCTATTATTCTCAATTGTTATGTTAGTATGGAAAACTCCTTGGACAGAAGTATGGGAACCAATACCGCGGGGAAAGTTGTATATTAGGTTATCTTTTATGACAATTGTATCACATGGTAAATCGTCATATAGGATAGAACTTGACTGCATGGAAGGAACGATGATATTGTCATGAACGATGTCGAGCTGAATCGCTTCTTTTAACGTTTCACCATTATAACCAAAGAGTATGCAATTTTCTATAGTACCGTTTTTAACACCAGCAAAGGTAATAAGGTGGCTTTTGTCTGGTACATTACGAATGGTTGCGTTTTTAACGGTAACATTTGTAGCGTGTATAAAACGAAAACTCTCCGTACCCTTGTTATAGCCTGCTATCATAGAGGAATCCCAGATACCCCCATCGATGGTGATATTTTCGGTAGTAGAATAACCACCGTTATCTTTACTCATATCATTTGCAATCATGGCTCCACGTTGGTGGTTCTTCATTAATTTAGCTCCAGTAGAAACAATAATTGTAGTATTAGAATAGATACGAAGTTCTTGATCAAGTACATAGGTACCATATGGTATTCTTATGGTTAGGTTGTATACATTATTCTTGTTATAATCTAATAATTGCTGAATTTCCGACGCGGTCGCATTTTTTGTAACGCTAACGTCGAGATCTATCTTATTTTGACCTTGTCGGACTGATACCTCGTGAGATCCTACATTAGAAGTGATGAAGCGAGAGGTTGTTATAAGTGGGGGGGAGATTTTATATGAAGTAGCGTGAGCTACTGGGATAGTTGTAATATATCCAGATAAAACCAGAGATGTTACTAGAGTGCCTAATTTAACTTTGTAGTTCATATTCATTACCATTCTTTCGTATTTTAGATATCTTAAGTATTTCATAAAAGTGCGACAAAAAAGAGTCAAATAGGTTACATCTTTTTGTCAGGAGATTCAGAACATGAGGATATTTTGTTATAGAATTACCAAAATGAAATATTTCTGTAATAATATTGTAACATTTTTAAAGTAGTTATTCCATTGTATATTATTGGTTATTATCAGGGATTATAAGGATTAATTACGGTAGATACTTTACATCCTTTGATTTTTTAGTTATAATGAAGCGGGTTTAATTTCCAAATAAGAGAATTAAATTTTTTACATGTACTGAAATTCTATCTTAAAAATATAATGTAGAGAGGTGCCTTGGCATGATTTATAGCCAAGGATAATAGGGAAATGGGTGAAAAATCCCATGCGGTCCCGCCGCTGTAATGGAAGAGCATACTTCACTTACGAATGTAGGACATGTCACTGAGTAATCGGGAAGACTGTAGTATGTGCTGAAGCCAAAGCCAGAAGACCTGCCTCACTATAAGAAATAACACAAGGCTACGGTGAATAGCTGGTGTAGTAAAGAACTCATTTAGGGAGTTTTTTTGTTATGCCTCTTATGCTATTTTGTGTATGAGGCATTTTTTAGTTTATAGGAATTTGCGCTGCAATTTCCTATATGTATGGTTAAGTCACGTTGGTCATTATTGCAAGAATAAGGGAAAGACCTTAAAAAGGGAAAGTCCATAAAAAGGTATGAGACAAGAAAGGAATTATTATGGAGCGGGAAATTGATTGTAAACTTATCATAAGACAGCTGATAACAAGAGATTTTAGTGAAATTGAAGAAAGAAAAAGAGAAGCTAATAAGTACTGGGATAAGATTGCAAAACCACTTTATGGACTTGGATATCTGGAGGATGCTGTTGCAACACTGGTTTCTATCAATCCTAAGATAACGCTTAAGAAACGTTGTTGCATGGTATTTTGTGCGGACAATGGGATTGTAGCACAGGGGATTTCCCAGACTGGAAGTGAAGTGACTGCGGTTGTAGCTCAAAATATTCTTCATGGGAGAGCCAGCATCAATCATTTTGCAAAAGTGGCTAACGCTGAGGTAATTCCAGTTGATGTTGGTATGCTAACTGAAGTAGAGGAAATGCGCTGTCTGAAGGCAAGAAGAGGAACAAGAGACTTTTCTCAGATGGAGGCTATGACAGAAGATGAGTTATGTAATTGTATAGAAGCCGGTATCTTATTAGTGAAGGAATACAAAGAATCAGGTTATGAAATTATAGCAACGGGGGAGATGGGAATTGGCAATACGACTACCAGTAGCGCTGTCACTGCTGCTCTCCTTCAAGTACCTGCGAAGAATGTAACAGGAAAGGGAGCAGGCTTAAGTAAGGAAGGAATTACGCATAAGGCAAAGATAATCGAGGAAGCAATCGCTTTTCATCATTTAAACCCAGAGGAGCCTTGGGAAATCTTAAAGAAGGTTGGAGGCTTTGATTTGGCAGCCATGGTTGGTGTCTATCTTGGAGGAGCATTTTTTGAGGTACCTATTGTCATTGATGGTTTTATATCCTCAGCAGCAGCGCTTCTAGCTACCAGATTATGTGAACCTTGCAAATATACGATGGTTGCCTCTCATCAATCTGGTGAGCCAGCCGCACAAATGATACTGGAAGAACTTAAACTAAATCCTATCATCCAATGTCGCCTATCTTTAGGTGAGGGAACAGGAGCTGTTGCGGTAATGCCACTACTTGAGATGGCATTAAGTGAATATCGCAGTATGCCAACCTTTACTGATATACAAATAGAGGAGTATAAACCATTATGAGATATTTAATCACCGGAGGCAGCGGGAGTGGCAAGTCTGCCTATGCAGAAGAAATTGCGGATTCTTTCAATTTGCCTGTGTATTATCTAGCTACGATGCAAGTGTATGGAGAAGAAGGAAAGAAGCGTGTAAAGAGACATCGTTTACTACGAAGCGGAAGAAATTTTCATACAATTGAGAAATCGCTGACGGTGAATGAAGTATCTATTCCCAAAGATAGCGTCGTGTTATTGGAATGTTTATCTAATCTTCTAGCAAATGAGATGTTTGATCCGATAGGAATTGGTGCGGATGGGGTGATAGATGGAGTACTAAGACAAGTTGAGCTGCTTTCTGAAAAAACGACACACTTAATTGTAGTATCCAATGATATCGGATTTGATGGAATCAGTTACGACGAGGGTACTTCCTTATATATCAAAGCACTTGGAGAACTTCATACAAGGTTAGCAGTAGACTTTGAGCACGTTGATGAAGTAGTTTGTGGTATTCCTTTAAATCATAAAGGGGAAAGAGGTTATTATGAAGTGGCTAAATTCTTTATGGATTGCATTTAGTATGTATTCAAAGATTAGAGTTCCCATGAAGGAATGGGAGGAATCGTCTATGCGTTATGCGATTTGTTTCTTTCCCTTGATTGGGGCGGTGATAGGAGGAGTGTTCTTTCTTACCTTTCAAATAGGACATCTTCTTAAGCTTGGTGATATCTTAATCGCAGCTTTGCTAACATCAATTCCAATCTTAATATCTGGTGGGATTCATATGGATGGTTATTGTGATACCATGGATGCAATTTCTTCTTACCAGTCTAAAGAACGAAGATTAGAAATATTAAAGGATCCGCATTCCGGAGCATTTGCAATTATTCGTAGCGGAGTTTATTTTTTGTTGTACTTTGGTATGGTTTCGGTTTTAACTTTAAAAAGCAGTATTATCATCGCCATATTTTTTGTTGTGTCAAGAGCCTTAAGTGGTTTAGCAGTCGTTCAATTCAAGACAGCAAAATCAAATGGTCTGGTAGCAACATTTCAGCAAGCAGCACATAAAAGGAAGGTAACAATCAGTATGGTTATCTACTTAGTGATTACTGTAATAGGCATGTTATTGGTTTCTCCAATTCTAACAGTAGTTGGAATGTTAACAGCTTTGCTATGTTTTATTCGGTATAAGAAGTTAGCATATCAGTTGTTTGGAGGTACGACAGGAGATTTAGCAGGTTATTTTTTAGTACGTTGTGAACTGATGGCTGGATTAGCTGTCGTAATTGCGGAAGGAGTAATAATATATGGAACTGGTCATTGGTGGTAGGGCTTCAGGAAAATTAGAATATACTATGAAAGTTTCAGGATTAGCTATAGATGCTGTAGCAGAGAGCGTAATAGATGAGACAAAGCAGATACTTAATTCTTTACAGGATACTATTCGTGAGTGGATGAAAGAAGATTATTCTTCACTTTCGGATGAAGAGATGATAACAAAATATTTAGGACGACTACACGGATATATTAAGAAAAATCCGAATTGTTTTATTATCTGTGATGAAGTCGGTCTTGGAGTAGTTCCCTTAGAGGCTATAGAGAGAAGTTATCGTGAAGTGGTTGGAAGAGTTCTCTGTGAACTTGCAAAGTTAAGTAAAAAGGTACATCGAGTCTATTATGGGATTGGAGCGATAATAAAAGATGAAACGAATTGCACTCATTAGGCATGGGCTAACGAAAGGAAATCTTAGCAAGTGTTATATCGGGAAAACGGACGAACCTTTATGCGAAGAAGGTATCAACGAACTTCTATTAAAAAAAGAAAGAGGTTGCTATCCTTCTACGGAAAACATTTATTGTTCTCCAATGCTTCGATGCCAGATGACTGCTAATTTAATTTATCCTAACAGAGAACTTAAATTTGTACATGATTTTAGAGAATGTGATTTTGGATTATTTGAAGGGAAAAATTATAAGCAGCTTTCGAATGAACCTTTGTATCAACAGTGGATTGATTCTAATGGTACGATGCCATTTCCATCAGGTGAAGCGAGAGAAGAGTTTGAGCATCGTTGTAGGGAAGCCTATCGTAAGGTGATAAATGAAGTTTTTACAGAGACATCTATGAAAAATATGGGTAGAACAGATAACAGGATAATATCAGAAAAAGAAGCAGATGCAGCCCTCATCGTACATGGCGGAACTATCATGGCAATCTTATCAGCATTTGCGAAGGAAAAGAAAGATTACTATGCCTGGGGCTGTGGAAACGGGGAAGGTTATCTGCTAGAAGTTAGGAACGATGGACGCTTAGAAGTGATTCGTGAGATTTAGTTATTGTTCGGTGATTTTGGAGGTTTCATGAATATTACAATTATAGCATTTTTATTAGGGTTTCTCTTAGATTTAATTCTTGGTGACCCTCACTCTATTCCTCATCCGGTATGTTTTATCGGAAAGCTTATATCAACTAGTGAAAAGTTCTTGCGTAGATGTTTTCCTAAAACTAAGCGAGGTGAGCTAGTCGCTGGAGCCGTTCTTTGTTTTATTGTAATCAGTATCTCAGGACTAATACCTTTTGTTTTATTGTATATTGCGGGAATCATTCATCCGATGGTAAGGCTTCTTGTGGAAACTGTGATGTGTTATCAGATTTTAGCTACCAAATCATTACGTGTGGAAAGCATGAAGGTATATCGTGAATTGGAGAAAGAAGATATTGTTAGGGCTAGATATCAATTGTCAATGATAGTTGGTAGAGATACAGATTCTTTAACTGAGGAAGGAATTATTAAGGCAGCAGTAGAGACAGTTGCAGAAAATACTTCGGATGGAATTATAGCGCCAATGCTCTATCTAGCGATTGGTGGGCCTATATTAGGATTTATCTATAAAGCAATCAATACAATGGATTCTATGGTTGCTTATAAGAATGAGAGGTATCTATACTTTGGCAGGGTAGCAGCTAGGTTAGATGATGTAGCAAATTTTATTCCTTCAAGAATAGCCGCTTTGCTTATGATAATAGCTAGTGGCATTTGTGAAGTTTTAGATTTTATTTTCTCTAAGAGAATTTCCACTTCTTCAAATAAGGATGGTAAGTTTTATTCCATGAAAAGGGCTGCAAAAACCTTTCTTAGAGACCGATATCAACACGCCAGTCCTAATTCTGCTCAAACAGAAGCAGTATGTGCAGGAGCTCTTGGGATACAGTTAGCAGGAGATGCTTATTATCATGGAGTTCTACATAAAAAGGAGTTCATTGGTGATTCGGTTAGAAAGATTCAGATAAAGGACATTATAAGAGCAAATGTATTATTGTACGTGAGTGCATTCCTTTGCATGGGTTTATGTATGATTATTAAGATTGTGATTCTGTAAACAGGATTATGTTTGTTTATTATAAAGAAAGAGGCGGGGATGGGAGTGAGATTTTATTAATCTTTCACTCAGCAAGTCTGTATCCGCGATGCAACCACAAACTTGTGTTACGCAGAAAAGTACACGTATTACGTGTGTTCAGAAACGAGGTTAAATATGTTATTACATCAGGCAAATCCTCATGGAGGTGATGTCTACCGTCATAAGATACGGTTAGATTATTCTGCAAATTTAAATCCTTTTGGTACCCCACCTTTCGTAAAAGAAGCGATTATTAAGGCAAGTGAGTGTCTCTATCAATATCCAGATCCTTATTGTGAAGAATTAAGACAGGCGATTTCTTTAAAAGAAGAAGTACCTATGGAGTATATCATTTGCGGAAATGGTGCCGCAGAATTAATTTATTCCTATGCAGCTGCGACAAAGCCGGGAAAGGTACTTATTGTGGCACCTACGTTTTGTGAGTATGAACAGTCGCTATACTATCAGGAAACAGAAGTCAATTATTATTACCTTAACGAAGAGAAGGGTTTTATGCTTTCTGAGGATATTTTAGATAAAATCAATAGAGAGTATGATACTATCTACTTATGTAATCCGAATAATCCAACTGGAAAATGTATTCCTTATGCTCTGTTTCAAAAGATTCTTATTAAGAGTAGGATGCTTGGAATCAAGCTATTTGTGGATGAGTGTTTCTTAGAATGGGTAAATGGAGCGATTTCTCTAGTGGGAGAGTGTAAGGAGTATACGAATTTATTTATATTAAAAGCATTTACTAAAAGCTATGGGATGGCTGGTGTCCGTTTAGGGTATGCAATTTGTTCTAATCAAGAACTTTTACATAGGATGAGTGAAGGGAGTCAAACTTGGAATATCTCCACGTGCGCCCAATTAGCCGGGATAGCAGCTTGTAAATGTGAGGAATTCTTTCAACAAGCGAAAACTCATATCGAAGTGGAGAGAAGTAGGATAATAAACTATTTTAAAGAAAGTAATATTAAAGGAAGCAATATTGAAGGAAGTAATATTAAAGGGAGCATTATTAAAGTAATAGATGGCGAAGCAAATTTTCTATTACTAAAGTCTGATATAAATTTATATGATGAGTTATTAGAACGTGGTATCATAATACGAGACTGTAGTAATTTTAATGGTTTATCGAAAGGTTACTATCGTATTGCTATTAAAACAAAAGAAGAGAATGATTTATTGTTAGAGGCATTTGCAGAATTATGTAATTGAGAAGAAGGAGAATAATCATGGCTAAGTCAATTATGATACAAGGAACCATGTCCAGTGCAGGCAAGAGCTTATTAGTGACAGCCCTTTGTCGCATTCTTAAACAGGATGGTTATAAAGTGGCACCATTTAAATCACAGAACATGGCTTTAAATTCCTTTATAACAGAAGACGGTTATGAGATGGGAAGAGCACAGGTGGTACAGGCGGAGGCGGCAGGTATTAAGCCAAGTGTATTAATGAATCCTATTCTTCTAAAGCCAACGACAGATGTAGGCTCACAGGTTATTGTGAATGGAGAAGTTCGTGGTAATATGACAGCTTCTAACTACTTTAAATACAAGAAAGAGCTGATACCAGAAATCATGCATTCATATCAAACGCTTGATAAAGAGTATGATATCATTGTAATAGAAGGAGCCGGGAGTCCTGCGGAAATAAACCTAAAGTCAGAAGATATCGTAAATATGGGAATGGCACGCATGGCAAATGCTCCTGTTCTTTTGGTGGGGGATATTGACCGTGGTGGAGTATTTGCCCAGCTTTATGGAACCGTTGCTTTGTTAGAAGAAGAGGAACGGGCGATGATAAAAGGAATGATAATCAACAAGTTCCGCGGTGATGTAAAAATACTAGAGCCTGGACTTACTATGTTAAGTGACAGACTAAGCCCTATTGCTAATATTCCATTTGTAGGAGTGGTACCATATACGACGGTGGATATTGAAGAAGAGGACAGTATCTCCGAACGATTTTTACGAAAGACAGCCAAAAAGATTGATATTGCGGTAATTCGCTTGCCTAGAATCTCAAATTATACTGATTTTCATAATTTGGAGCGCTTTCCGAATGTATCAGTCCGATATATATCTAAAGTTTCAGAACTTTTAGAACCTGACATGATTATCTTACCAGGAACAAAAAATACAATTGATGACCTGAAATTTTTAAGAGAAAGCGGTTTAGAAGCTGCCATATTAAAAGCGGAATCCAAAGACACCTTAATATTTGGCATCTGTGGTGGTTATCAGATGTTAGGCGAGTGGCTACATGACCCTTATGGTGTAGAAGGTGGCGGAGAGATAAAAGGATTATCACTTCTACCTATCAATACGGTTTTTGCGAAAGAAAAGGTAAGAAAACAAAACAGTGGAACACTAAATAAGGTTGCAGGTATGTTATCTGGTCTATCTGGGAAAACTTATCAAGGATATGAGATTCATATGGGCGAGAGTACATGGAGTTCAAAGGTAGAAGAAGAGAAGAATAATTGTTTTTCCAATAAGGACGAAGAGAATTTGGAGCATAACACAATAACTTCAGTTTTAATTTCCAATGGAGCACATGTGTATGGTACTTATCTTCATGGTATCTTTGACGAAGAGGGTATTTGCAAAGAGATCATAGGAACTTTATGTAAGAGAAAAGGAATAGATTTTGAAGAGGTTTACGAATTTGATTATAAACAATATAAAGAGGAACAGTATGATAAGTTAGCAGATGCAGTGAGAAGTTCTCTAGATATGAAGAAAATATATCAGATAATGGAGGAAGGCGTATGAAAGAGACAGGAAAGATTCATATTAATTGCGGTGATGGAAAAGGAAAGACAACGGCTGCCATGGGCTTATCCGTACGTGCTGCTGGTAGCGGACTTAAAGTACTTGTGGTACAGTTTTTTAAGGATGGTTCTTCATCTGAGCTTAAAATCCTTCGTGGGATTCCGAATATAACGGTAGTTACAGAAGAAAGAAATTTCGGTTTTTTTAATTTTATGAAAGAAGAAAATAAAGCAGAGGCAAAACAAGCGTATCAGGAATTATTGCAAAAAGCTATCACAATGTCAAAGGATGCCGATGTTTTGATTTTGGATGAAATCATATCCACGTATAATTACAATATGATTGAGAGAGAAACATTAGTAAAATTTCTGAAAGAAAAACGGAGTGACTTAGAAGTCATTCTTACAGGAAGAGACCCAGAGGAAGAATTAGTAGAGCTCGCAGATTATGTAACAGAGATGAAAAAAATTAAGCATCCTTATGATAAAAAACAACCAGCCAGATTAGGAATTGAGTTTTAATATAAAGGAGGAAATTTAAATGAGCGTTACAATTGGTGTTTTTGTTGGTAGTTTAAGAAGAGATTCCTTTTGTAAAAAGGTAGCAAATACATTTCAGTCTCTTATACCAGAAGGATATGAAATGAAATTTATTGATATCAGTAAGTTGCAAATGTATAATCAGGATTATGATGATGATGGAAATACACCTATGGAATGGGAGACATTCCGTAAAGAAGTAAAAGAGTTGGATGGATTTTTATTTGTAACACCTGAATATAATCGTTCCATTCCTCCTGTACTAAAGAATGCATTGGACATAGCATCAAGACCATATGGACAAAATGTTTGGTCGGGTAAGCCGGGAGCAGTCTTTAGTGTTTCTCCTGGAAATATTGGAGGCTTTGGAGCAAATCACCATCTACGTCAAGTGTTGTCCTTTCTAAATGTATATACGATGCAGCAGCCAGAAGTATATCTTTCTAACATTACGAATAGTTTAGATGAACAAGGAAATATCTCAAACGAAAGTACAATTAAGTTTTTGCAGGATATTGCAAATGCTTTTGCAGCATGGATAGCTAAATTTATGTAAAATGATATTAGCTTCAGTAATTATTCTTGTTGATTTCATAAGTAAAGTACCTCAATCTTCGTACTTAGATCACAAAAGTATGTATATCTGATGATTATATTACTTACGATATCAGCAAGAATAATTTAGTGATGTGGTATGATTGTATGCTTATAAATATTATTTGAAATATAGCTATTTGAAAATAGTTACTTAAAAATATCTACTTAAAGATAGTATTTTAATATAGCTATCTGAAATTAACTGCTATAAAAATAGAAATTAACTGCTATAAAAATATCTACTTGAAAATATGGAATAAATAGTTTATAATAAGCAAAACTATAAGTTATCACGGTGATGATAAAAGCTACGATTTTTGTATTTGTTCAGAGAGCTGATGGTTGGTGTGAATCGGTCAAAGAAAAAATCTATCCACTTTTGGAGCCGGCAGTGAAAGCTGCAAGGTTAGTACCCTTTAGCGTACTTTATTGAGTGGCCGGTTTAACGGCAATTTGGGTGGCAACGCGGAATCCTTTCGTCCCATGTAATTAATGCATGAGGTGAAGGGCTTTTTTTATATCTTTTTTACCTCAGCAAGCAATGTGACAGTCAATATAAAGAGTAATTTCCAGTAGGAAATGGATGTTTATTTAGATGTATTAATATATGTAATAACTCATCTTAAAATATTAATGTCACAGAATATATTAATTTTACTGTAACGTAAAAAGGAGGATACACATGTTAGATTTAAAATTTGTAAGAGAGAATCCAGAAGTTGTAAGACAAAATATTAAGAATAAGTTCCAGGACCACAAGCTTCCTCTAGTAGATGAAGTGATTGCACTAGACGTAGAGTCTAGAAATGCAAAAGGAGAAGCGGATAACTTAAGAGCGGATCGTAATGCGATTTCTAAAAAAATCGGTGGCTTAATGGCTCAGGGAAAACGTGAAGAAGCTGAAGAGATGAAGCAGCTCGTTACTAAGGAGTCTGAGCGTTTAGCAGAGTTAGAAGAAAGAGAAAATGAGCTTCAAGAGAGAATCAAGACAATCATGATGACACTTCCAAACATCATTGACGCAAGTGTACCAATTGGTAAAGATGATAGCGAAAATGTAGAAATCAAGCGTTATGGTGAACCAGTGGTTCCTGATTTCGAAATTCCATATCATGCAGAAATCATGGAAAAATTCAATGGCTTAGACCTTGATAGTGCAAGAAAGGTAGCAGGAAATGGCTTCTATTATTTGATGGGAGATATCGCTAGACTTCATTCAGCAGTAATTTCTTATGCAAGAGACTTCATGATTGATCGTGGATTTACTTACTGCATTCCACCATTTATGATTCGTAGCGACGTTGTTACTGGCGTTATGAGTTTTGCTGAGATGGATGCCATGATGTATAAGATTGAAGGGGAAGACCTTTACTTAATCGGAACAAGTGAGCATTCCATGATTGGTAAATTTATAGATACTATTTTACCAGAGGAGACTCTTCCACAAACTTTAACAAGTTATTCTCCATGTTTCCGTAAAGAAAAAGGTGCTCATGGTATTGAGGAAAGAGGAGTTTATCGTATCCATCAGTTTGAGAAGCAGGAAATGATCGTAGTATGTAATCCAGAAGATAGTATGATGTGGTTCGAGAAACTATGGGAAAATACTGTTGATTTATTCCGTTCCTTAGATATTCCTGTTCGTACCCTTGAGTGCTGTTCTGGTGACCTTGCAGACCTTAAGGTGAAGTCTATTGACGTTGAAGCTTGGTCTCCAAGACAGAAGAAGTACTTCGAAGTAGGTAGCTGCTCTAATCTTGGTGATGCTCAGGCTCGTCGTTTAAAGATTCGTGTGGTAGGAGAAAATGGTAAATACTTTGCTCATACCCTTAACAACACTGTAGTTGCTCCTCCTAGAATGTTAATTGCATTCTTAGAAAACAATTTAAATGAAGATGGAAGCATTAACATTCCAAAAGCTTTACAACCATACATGGGTGGAAAGACTGTAATTAAGTAAGATACATTAAATATATAGAAATAAAATATGCCAAGGAAAATTAGTTTTCTAGTTTACCTTGGCATATTTGTCTTATAAACTGATTAAGTATAGAAATATTAAAGTATTGAAATATTAAAGTATTAAAGTATTGAAATATTAAAGTCTTGTTATGTATTGAAATTATAATATGCTTGTGTTTAAATTGATTTAGTAAGTAAAATAGTAGAAAGTTTGATAAAATCTATATTACTACATATCGAGATAATCAGTGATTGTTATAGGAGTATAAGATGCAAAAGAGAACAAAAGACACAAAGAAAAATCAAGACCATGTCATGAAGATGCTTCTAATGGTTGCAATACCAATTGCCATACAAAATTTAATTAATGTTGGAGTAAGTACCGCAGATACTTTGATGATTGGAAATATTAGTGAGGTACAATTATCGGGAGTCTCACAGGCTAATTTAGTTTATTTTATTTTTACAACAGTATTGTTTGGACTAGCTTCCGGTTCCGTAGTTTTGAATGCACAATACTTTGGTAAGAAGGAAATGGAGCCAATAAGAACTATATTAGGATTTATGATTCGTGTCGGTGTTATTATGGGAGCTCTTATGGGACTGGTCGTACTTGCTTTCCCAAATCAAGCAATGTCTATTTTTACAAATGAGCCTGAAGTTATCATGTATGGTTCAAAATATCTTCGAATTATTGGATTTTCCTATCTATTCTCTGGTTTTACTGGTGTATATCTAATGGGGCTTCGTAGTATTCAGAATGTAAACGTTTCGATGTATATCTATGGAATCTCACTATGCACCAATGTGGTACTAAATTATATCTTTATCTATGGAAAATTAGGTTTTCCGCGAATGGAGATAGAGGGAGCTGCCATTGCTACTTTAATTTGTAGAATTCTTGAGAGTATTTTAGTTGTTATTTATATGTATAAGGGTGAGAAGGTACTTAAGATGAGACTTTCTTATATTTTTAAGAGATCTAAACAGTATTTTCGCTCTTTGGCTCGTTATAGTGCGCCAGTGCTTATGAGTGAGGTTAACTGGGGGCTTGGGATTGCTGTTCAGTCTGCAATCATTGGGCGTATGGGTGTTAGTTTTCTTACAGCCGCCAGCTTCATTAATGTAGTACAACAGTTAGCCGGAATCATTCTGATTGGTATTGGTGTGGGTTCGAGCATTATAATAGGGAATTTGATTGGTGAGGGAAAAGAGCATGAGGCGAGAATGCTAGCCAATAAGTTAATACGTATCAGTATGATACTCGGAGGAATTGTTGCTTTTGCAGTAATCTTACTACGTCCAATCGCTCCTAACTTTATTGAGGCGTCTAAGGAAACAGCGGATTTAATTCGTCAGATGCTATTTGTTTCGGCTTACCTCTTATTCTTCCAAGCCTTATCTGTATTAACTATGGCCGGAATATTACGTGGTGCAGGGGATACCCTTTACTGTGCAACCTTTGATGTTTTGACCTTATGGGTACTAAAACTTGGAGGAGGTTTGCTTGCAACCATAGTACTTCATCTTCCACCTGTATGGGTTTACTTTATCTTAAGTAGCGATGAGTGTGTTAAAGCGCTATTTACGGTACCGCGGGTCTTAAAGGGACGTTGGATTCATGATACAACACTGCATTAAGATTTCATATGTCCAGATATTTTTGCACAGTAGCATAATTACTAGAGCTTATTCCTATAATATTCATAGGTTTTGATGGTCCATTTTACGTTACGATAGCATATATTACATCAAAACCAATTCTATATAAGATGAGGTTATAGTATGGCGATTACAATAAACCGAAGTAAAGTTATTGTTGTGGGTGCAGGTTTAGTTGGTACTTCAACGGCGTTTAGTCTAATTACGCAAAGTGTTTGTGATGAGGTTATGTTGATAGATATCAATCGTGCTAAGGCGCATGGGGAAGTAATGGATTTGTGTCATAGTATCGAGTATTTAAATCGAAATGTTTTGGTAACGGAAGGAGATTATACAGACTGTAAGGACGCTGATATTGTTGTAATAACTGCAGGGCCTCCGCCAAAACCAGGACAGTCGCGGCTTGATACTCTTGGGTTATCCGCAGATATTGTGAGCACGATTGTGGAACCTGTCATGAAGAGTGGGTTCAATGGAATATTCTTAGTCGTGACGAATCCGGTGGATTCGATTGCTCAATATGTTTATCAATTATCGGGGCTTCCAAAGCAACAAGTTCTTGGAACTGGAACAGCGATTGACTCTGCAAGATTAAAACACTTTATTGGAGATATTTTACATGTAGATCCTAGAAGCATACAGGCTTATACGATGGGAGAGCATGGAGATTCTCAAATGTGTCCTTGGTCGCTTGTTACGGTTGGCGGTAAAAATATTATGGACATCGTACGGGATAACAAAGAGTATTCCGATATTGACTTTAATGAAATCTTATATAAGGTTACCAGGGTAGGTTTTGATATTTTATCAGTGAAGGGTACTACTTGTTATGGAATAGCGTCAGCAGCTGTGGGGATTATAAAAGCAATTCTTTATGATGAGAATTCCATCCTTCCGGTCTCTACCTTATTGGAGGGGGAATATGGTGAGTTTGATGTATATGCAGGGGTACCATGCATTCTAAATCGTTTCGGCGTGAAGGATGTAGTGGAAGTAAATATGACAGAAGTAGAGTTAAATCAATTCCGAGCCTCTGTTCACGTTGTGAGGGAAGCTATTGAAAACTTAAAAGACAGAGATAAAAAGGCATTATTTTTATAAAAGTAATAGGAAATAATACTCGAATTATTCTGCAATCTGTTCTAAAAAATAAAATTAAGAAATTACTATAGCAAGCCAGGTTAAAATTACTAGCTTGCTATTTTTGTGCATTTAGTACAGTTTTGATTATTAAAGAATAAATTTAATAACTATTTTGCAATAAGTTATTGACTATTTCACAAGTTAGTGTTACTATACAAGTATGAAATAAAGATACATAAAAAAATAAATAATATGAAACATAAATTCATGACATGCGGAATAGAATGAAAGAATATTATGTCGGTTCCTAATACTAAATGGATATAACAATCTATTGAAACACTTATGGGGTGTAAGTGTGGAGAGAATTTCTAAAGCGCCAAAAGACTCTACATATGAAATTCTAAAGCTTCACACGGGAATAATCTAATTTATGTATCTTATTATCATAATTCAGGAAGGTAGTGTGAAAATATAAAAATTAGTTTTCCTGTTTCATTCAGGCAGTAGCATTTCTTAAACAAATTTGCTATGCATTGGGTGTTATCTGAAAAACAAAAAGCAATTTTCTCACAACTTATTTCTGAACAACAATGGTATTAAAAATTTGGAGGAGGATTTTACTATGAAAAAAACGGTAACATTACTGTTGGTTCTGACCATGGTGGTAAGCTTATTTGCAGCATGTGGTAAGAAAAATGGATCAAGCGAAACCGGCACAAAAGATCCTGTGGCAACAAGCGGTGCAAAAGAACCTGACAAACAAGATCCAGGCAATAAAGAGCCTGAAAAACAAGACCCTGTTAAAATCAAGATTTATTACTCTGATAATGCAACCTTACCATTTAAAGAAGATTGGTTAGTTATAAAGGAAGCTGAGAAGAGATTTAATGTTGATTTCGATTTCGAAGTAATTCCAATTGCAGATTATCAAACAAAAGTTTCTTTAACATTAAATACAGGAAATAACGCTCCAGATGTCATCCTTTATCAGTCAACGCAGGGAGAGAATGCATCTCTTGCTCTAAATGGTGCTCTAGTACCAATCAGTGACTATGCTGAATATACACCTAACTTTAATGCACGTGTAGAAGAGTTTGGTCTAACTGGTGCTATAAACAGATTAAACCTCGCAGACGGAAAACGTTATTATATGCCTGGCTTATTTGACGTTCCTTTCTATGATGGTGGACTTATTTTAAGAGAGGATTTCTTAGAGGCAGAAGGATTAGCTGTACCTAAGACATTTGATGATTTATATAATATCTTAAAGGCATACAAAGCAAAGAATCCTGATTCTTATCCTTTAACTATCTTAGCTGGTCCTCGTGTATTATACCGTATGACAATGCCATCCTTTGGTGTTAGTTTAGGTAAGAACGGAGCTGGCGGAACGAATACCTTAAGTTGGGATTATGAAAAGGGCGAATATTTTGAAGGTGCTATCAGTGATGGTTATAAACAATATATTAGCTACCTTGCAAAACTTTACAATGAAGGATTACTTGATCCTGAAATGGCAGACCCAATCGATGGCGATAAATGGTCTCAAAAGATGGCAAGCGGAAAATCTATGGCTACCTATGCATACTATGACCAGATTGGTGGTGTAAGTGCTTCTACTGAAATCGAAGGCTTTAAATTACAGATGTACCCATCATTAGAGGGACCTGCTGGTGCTCATCATCAGCAAAAGAACCGTACTGGTTCCGGTATTATGTTCCCAGCAGCTACTGCACAAAGAAAAGACTTTGAAAGAGTTGTGAGAACAATTGATGAAGTATTCTTCTCCGAAGAAGGTGCTAAATTATGGTGCTTAGGAGTAGAAGGCGTAACATATACAGAAGAAAACGGAGTAATCAAATATTCTGATGAGTTAGTAAATTCAGCAGAAGGTGTTTATAAAACACTTCAAGTAAAATACGGCTGTGGTTCTGACGTTACCCAATTAGTATGGGTTAACGAACGTGAAATGACAAAATATGATGAGAATTATGCACGTATCAATAAAGAAGTTGCTGCTATGGGAGATGTTATTCAACAGATACCTCCAACACCATTATTTGATGATATGAAAGCAGAAGATGCGGGCGTTTTGCAAACTCCATTATTTGATACCTTCAGTGTATGGGCAGACGCATTTATAACTGGTAAGAAGAGTGTAGATAATGATTGGGATGCTTATGTAAATGAGATGAAAACATTAAAAATTGACGAATTCTGTAAGATTTATAATGATAATCTTAACTAAGCTTTCATAATACTGAGGCTACCCTTTGAACATAAGGGTAGCCTTTTATAAAAAGTATGGGAGGTTTAATATGTCCTTAGAAAAAAAGAAAAGCGAGCAAGTGCAAGTACCTAAGCTAAAAAGCAGTAAACAAAGACATTTACGTCGTTACTGGCAGCTTTATGCGATGATGGTATTGCCAATCGCATATTTTATTGTATTTAAGTATGTACCGATGTTCGGTAATGTTCTGGCATTCCGTCGTTATCGTCCTGGTATGGGCCCTTATGGGGTTAGTTGGGTTGGATTTAAATATTTCAATCAATTTATGAAGGATCCATCCTTTTGGAGAGCCTTTCGTAACACATTTACAATATCGTTTATGAACCTGATTATTAATTTTCCAATTCCTATTGTTTTTGCTATTCTTTTAAATGAAGTGAGAGCTGTAAGATTTAAGAAAGTTGTACAAACCGTTTCCTATATGCCTAGATTCATATCAACAGTTGTTGTTTTTGCAATCTTAGGAGAATTACTTTCTCCTAGTTCCGGACTATTAAACCAGTTTTTACATAATGTGTTCGGAATGGAACCAATTTATTTTATGAATGAACCACAGTATTTTAGATGGCTTTATGTACTTACTGATTCTTGGCAATTTACTGGTTGGACTGCAATTATTTACTTAGCAGCGATTACTGGAATCAGCGCTGACTTGTTTGAAGCGGCTCAGATTGATGGAGCAAACCGTATAAAGCAGATTATACATGTAACGATACCTTCCATCTTACCTACCATCATGGTAATGCTTATCTTAAATGTTGGACGTATGCTAAGTCTTGGGTTTGAAAAGGTGTTATTAATGTATACTCCTTCGAATTCTAGTCTCAGTGATATCATTGATACCTTAGTATATCGTACAGGTCTTTACAATCAGAATTATTCCTATGCGACAGCGATAGGATTGTTTAGTGGAATTATTGGAGTTGTTTTAGTTTCTTCCTCCAATACCTTAAGTAAAAAGTTTACCGGAGATGGAATCTATTAGGAGGTGCCTTGTGAAAAAATATCGTACAAAAGGCAATATCATATTCGACGCAATTATATACATCATCATGATTTTTGTGCTCTTGGTATGCTTAGTGCCATTTATCTATATGCTTGCGGTATCACTTTCTGATCCAAAGGCAATCGTTAACAATAAAGTTTCCCTTATCCCTATCGGGATTAATTTTGAAGCCTATAAGCAAATATTTAGATATCCAAATTTCTTTAGGGCTTATGGAAATACAATCTTTTACACAGGGGTTGGAACTTTAATATCCCTGATTATGACTACACTATTTGCATACCCGTTATCAAAACCAAATCTATGGGGTCAAAAAATAGCAATGAAAATCGTTGTATTCTCCATGTTTTTCTCTGGTGGATTGATTCCGAATTATTTACTTATATCTAATTTAGGGTTAACAGGAACAAGATTTGCAATGTTACTACCATTCGCTATCAGCCAATTTAATTTAATCATATTAATCAATTTCTTTAAATCACTTCCGTCAGAAATCGAAGAAGCTGCACTAATTGATGGTTTGAGTTATTTTGGGGTATTAAGAAAAATCATTGTTCCGCTTTCAAAAGCAGCATTGGCTACGGTTGGCCTGTATACCGCAGTATTTTTCTGGAATGACTGGTTTAATGGTTTAATTTACTTAGATACAAAACAGTACCCAGTTATGCTATTTTTAAGAAACATTGTAAATGGTACTACAATGGTGGGAGACGCTGCTGGTTCTGCGGATAAAGCAACGATTGCAATATCCATTAAGTCAGCAGTAATTATAACCTCCACATTACCAATTATTATTTTATATCCATTTTTACAGAAGTATTTTGTGAAAGGACTTACTGTTGGTTCCGTTAAGGGCTGATAAAATAGAGGGGTAAAGACTATGGTTGAATTAAATATTTTAGATACCGAGCAAAAAAATGAACGTACAAAAAATATCGACATTCTTTCTACATTGGAAGTCCTAAAACTAATGAACGATGAAGATAAAAAAGTAGCATATGCAGTGGAAAAAGAGTTAGAAAATATCCAAAAAGCAGTCGACATAACTTATGAAAAGATGGCAGCAGGAGGACGATTGATTTACTCTGGTTGTGGAACTTCTGGTCGACTTGGAATCCTTGATGCAGTGGAATGTCCTCCTACCTTTGGAACTGATCCAGAATTAGTTCAGGCTTTAATTGCCGGTGGAGTAATGGCATTTGTGAAAGCGGTAGAAGGTGCGGAAGACAATCAAGAATTAGGCGCAGAGGATTTAAAAGCAATTGGATTTTCAGAGAAAGATATTTTGGTAGGTATAGCTGCAAGTGGAAGAACTCCTTATGTGATTGGAGCTGTATCCTATGCAAAAAGTATCGGTGCAAAGACCATAAGTGTAACTTGCAGTACAAACTCACCACTAACCTCGATTACGGATGTTGCAATCACTCTTCAGACTGGTCCTGAAGTAATCACTGGTTCTACCAGATTAAAGAGCGGCACAGCACAAAAAATGGTACTAAATATGCTTAGTACCTCAGTAATGATTAAGCTTGGAAAAGTTTATGGAAACTTAATGGTAGACTTAAAAGCTACGAATGAGAAATTAGTAGAACGAGCAGTAATGATAGTTAGGACTATTACGGAGGCAGATGATCTTACTGCTAGACAAACATTAGAAGCTTGTGATTATTCTGCTAAAACTGCAATTGTAATGCTAAAATGCAATTTAACTGCAGCTAAAGCAGAAGAAGCAATCAACAAAGCAAACGGACATATATCAAGTATAATATCTTAACCTGTGGTATAGATATACAATCAGAATTAATTCTGCTTAGACATTGTGATAATTATATTTTTACATTAAACCCTGTGGCTACGACAGACTTCAGAACTCTTTTCCAGATACTTTTCAACAGAGGTATAATTCTTATTGGCAAGGCTGGTAAAGAGTAAGTCAACTATGGTTAACTGTGCGATACGACTACTCATTGCTCCGCTTCGATAATTAATTTCAGGAGCAGAAATATAAATAGAGTAGTCTGCACTAGCAACCAGAGGACTTTTGGTATACTTCGTGATTACTATGGTAGGACAATTTGATTTTTTAGCTAAGTCCATAATTTCAAGCATTTCCTTGGTAGTTCCAGAGTAAGAAAAGATAACCGCTACATCTTCAGGGCGTGCATTTGCACCATAAACAAGTTGTGTGTGCATGTCATAGCTAAAATTTACATTTTTATTGATACGAAGTAATTTTTTACAAAAATCATCGGCTACTAAAGCAGATGCACCAACGCCAAATAATTTTATACAAGAAGCTTTTGATAAGATGGAGACAACTTTTTTTAAAGTATCATAATCAATTAACTTTATGGTATCTTCGACTGCCTGAAGTGTTGTATTGCGAATGGTGTTACACATTTGTTCCAGTGTACTGTGTTTTTTAATATCGGAGAAGTCAGAAGTATCAATACCTTCCGATGTGGAGCTGTTTAATTCCATGAAAAGACTCTTTTTTAAGTCTTTTAATCCGTCAAATCCAATTGCTTTACAAAAGCGAATCCAGGTTACCTGGCTAACTCCGGATTCTTCTGCAAGACGCGCAATTGGAATAGAGAAAATATTCTCGATATTGTTTAAAAAGTAGGTAGCTACTTTTCTTTCGGAATTATTCAAAGAATCCATGATACTCCTAGTTTTGATTTCGATATTCGTCATATGATCCTCCATTATCGCTTTATATTGTTATTTTACCCATCACGACCGTATGTCTGGCGCCAGTCGCGGAAGGAACATTATTGGTATTACCAAAGATCGTTTCATTAGCTAAGATGGCAAAAGCTACAGCTTCCTTTGCGTTACTGTCAAATCCGATGTCTTCATTAGTCATTACCTTACACATTGGAAGACACCTAGCAATGAATTTCATCAGAGTATTATTTTGACTACCACCACCGCCTACGATTAATTTGTCAGGAAGCTTAGGGAGGTTCTGTAATACATTGATTTCAATAGCTTTTGCGGTAAACATCGTTGCTGTTGCTATGATATCTGGAAAGGATAAGTGATAAGAGGCTGCTTTTTGGCAAAGCTTATCAACAAACTCGGCACCATAGTATTCTCTTCCAGTTGTTTTTGGAGGTTTCGCATAAACATATGGATCCTTTAATAACCAATCAAGTAGTTCTTTATGAACTGTACCACTTGCAGCTATTTTTCCGTTGTCGTCATAAGTTTGCTGCATGTTTGTAAAATTAGATACTAAGGAATCAATTATCATATTACCAGGGCCGGTATCAAAAGCAAGGGTATGTTCCATATTACCGCTAGCAGGTAAGAAAGTTATATTGCCAATGCCACCAATATTTTGTAAGGCAATGTTTTGATCAGCTTCACTGTAGAGTAAGAATTCAGAGTAAGGAACCAATGGGGCTCCTAATCCACCTGCAGCCATATCGCGGACGCGAAAGTCAGCAACTACAGGACACTTCATGGTCTCACTAATTACAGCAGCTTCCCCTATCTGTAAGGTAGAGGTAATCTTCTGACCAAAGTATTCTTCTTCAACCGGTTGGTGATAAATTGTATGGCCATGGCTACCAATAAAATCGATCATAGAAGGTGAGATATTTGCCTTTTTACATATGGATAAGCACGCGTTTGCTGATAACTTACCGAGGAGAAAGTTCATTTTACTGATTTCATAACTACCGCCAAAGGTACCAGAGGCAATCTGTAGCAACGTCGTGCGTAATTCATTCTCGTAAGGGATTGTAATGAAATCAATTAATTGAACTTTTGTATGTATTCCAGATTCGCTTATTTGTACGAGAGCGGCATCAATGCCATCCGTACATGTTCCACTCATCAAACCAATGGCTAATCTTTGTTGCTTCTTTGTTAATTGTTTCAGCTGGTTCATAATTGTACGTTCCTTCCATGATTTGTATTTAGATTGTTTTTTACTAATTAAAAAAGTTTTATGTAATTTAATTTCATCATATGATGAATATTATGTAACTATTTAACTATAAAAAAAAGGAGTTGTCAATATACTATGATTTTAAAAGGGATAGATAATCTAAAGTCTTATGATACAACCTTTAAAGATAAGCGTTTAGGGTTGATTACTTCCATATCTGGAGTCGATAATAATTTTAATTCAACTATAGATATTCTAAATGAAAGGTACCACATCACCGCGTTGTTTGCACCGGAGCATGGGGTTAGAGGGGATAAGGATGCCGGACAGACGGTGACAACTTATACGGATGAGGAAACAGGATTACCGGTTTATAGTTTATACCGAGTGGACTCCAAACGATTTACAAAAGAGATGTTAGAAAATGTTGATGCCGTTGTATATGATATTCAAGATCTTGGTGTTCGTTATTATACCTTTATTTCATCTATGATTTACGCGATGGAGGATTGTGCGAAATTCGGAAAAGAACTAATCATATTAGACCGACCGAACCCACTTGGCGGTGAAACCATAGATGGTAATGTCCTAGAACTAGAGTATAAAAGCTTTGTTGGAGCATATCCGCTAGCAACTCGCTATGGATTAACGATAGGTGAGCTTGCTAACATGGTAAATGAGGAAGAAAAGTTTGGTTGTCACCTAACGATTATTCCATGCTCTGGGTTAAAAAGAAGTGCACTATTTCCTGAGCTAGAGCAGACATGGATTATGCCAAGCCTAGGTATACCAAGATTTGATACCGCTCTTTTGTATACTGGAACTTGCCTATTTGAAGGAACTAATGTTTCTGAAGGTAGAGGGACTTCTTGTCCGTTTGAAATCATTGGCGCACCATATATTGATTCCAAACGATTACTTGCATATTTAAGAACCAAAGACTTACCAGGTGTTGCATTTACTCCAGCTTATTTTACCCCAACTAGTTCAAAACACAAAGGGGAGTTTTGTCAAGGAGTTCATATACACATTACGGATTATCATAGCTATGAAAGCTATAAAACTGGTCTAGTGGTATTAGAGGCAATAAAAAGCTTGTTTCCGGAGAAGTTTTCTTTCTTAGAACCAGTTTCTGAGGGGAAAAAACCTTTTATAAGTCTTCTTGCGGGTAGTAACATTTTCGAAAAGGAAGATTGGAGTAGTATAGAAATCTTAAAAAAGAATCAGGTGCAACTAGAGAAGTTTAAGGATAGAAAAGAAAAGTATCATCTTTATCAGTAGGCTGAAACTATAGAATATTAAATAGTTTTTATGATACATCAAATGAATGAATATACCTGACAGATAACAAAACATATGCTATTTTTGCTTAGATAACAAGGCTAATAGTAAACGAGTGCGTTTCGGTATGGTGTGCTTTGGGGCTGTTCGGAACATACTAGCTTTTTAAGCAGATCAATAGTGTGGAATTGGAGGAGAATTATGGACTTATCAATAAGAGGAAAAGTTGGACAACGAATTGTAGCAGGATTTCCTGGTACTACGATCGATAGTGAATTAGAGGATTTTATCCGTACCTATAAGATTGGGAATTTCATTTTATTTAAAGAAAATATTGTAGATGCGAATCAGTTAAGTAATCTATGTGAGGGATTACAGCAGCTTACAAAAAAATATACCGGACATAGAGCATTTATAACGATAGATCAAGAGGGTGGAATGGTAACAAGACTATCCGAAGATAGTGTTAATATTCCTGGTGCGATGGCGATTGCTGCAACTAGGGATGAAAAAAATGCTTATATGGCAGGAAGGATTACTGGTCAGCAATTGAGAACCTTAGGGTTTAACTTTGATTTAGCACCTGTGGCAGATATCAATTCCAATATGGATAATCCGGTCATTGGGGTAAGAAGTTATGGTGATGAACCAGATCAGGTAGCAAAATACTGCGTAGCCATGATGAAAGGTCTTACCGATGGAGGGGTGCTGGCTTCAGCGAAGCATTTCCCAGGGCATGGAGATACCAATGTAGATTCTCATCTTGGGTTACCGAAGGTACATAAGTCATTAGAGGAGATGGAGCTGTGCGAATTAGTTTCATTTAAAGCATTGATTGAGGCAGGAATACCGGCAATCATGTCATCCCATATCATTTTCCCAGCCTTAGAAGAGGAACTTCCAGCAACGATGTCAAGAAAGATTATCACAGGACTCTTAAAGGAGAAGCTTGGATTTAAAGGGTTAGTTATTAGTGACTGTATGGAAATGAGTGCGATTAAGAAATACTATGGATCAATTGAGGGAATCAAGCATGCGATTGAGGCAGGTGTTGATTTAATCTTTGTATCTCATACCATGAGTGTCGCAAGGGAAGCCTCAGATGTATTGACAGGCTTGTATGAAAAAGGCGAATTATCTATGGATGAGATGGATGCATCTATTGATAAAATTATGTACTATAAAGATAAATGTTTATGCAATGAGAACGAAAAGCATGATACCAATGAATTTGATGTGAAGGCTGGAATTGAATTTACAAAAGAGCTTCTTCGAAAGAGTTTAACCCCAATTCAAATGCCTAGCGATAACCTACCAGTTGTTGATCATAATTCCCTATTTCTTGGATGTATGCCATTTAGAGCTACGAATGTTTTCAATATAGATGCAGGTGCCTTTCAATTTGCAGATTATATGGCTAAGTATTTTAATGGAAATGGTATTTTAACATCACCACAACCTACAGACGAAGAGATGGAAGCGTTAATACAACCAATGAAAGAAGCAAGTACTGTAGTCATCGCAACGTATAATGCACATCTATATAAAGAACAACTAAAACTCGTTGAACTTGCAGCAAAATCCAATACAAACGTTATTGTTTTTGCTCTTAGAAATCCATATGATTTAAAAGACTTACCAGCAAATGTGTATGGAATTGCTGTCTATGAGTATACCTTAAAGAGTGTAGAGGCATTGGCAGAATATATGAAACAGCCATATGAGTTGAGTGGAAAATTACCTGTGAAGATGTAAAATAGAAAGCAGTACAAAAATAGAAAAAGTAGTTTAGAAAGGAGGTAGGAAATTGAAATATGTGGTAGGATGGGATGGTGGCGGTACCAAAACATCAATGAAAGTATTGGACTTAGATGGGAACACAGTTCTTTGTGCTAATGCAGGTTCTCTTAATTATAACAGTAATCCAAAAGAAGAAATTAGAAAAACCATCAATACCTTAATTGCAAAGTTACTAAACCTAACTGGTGAATTATCCGATTGTAAGGGAATGTGTATCTCAGCAGCAGGAATTAGTAATAGAGAAGCATCCTCATTTCTAACCTCTAGCTTAGAACAAAGTGGGATTCGATGTGAGATTAACATTGTAGGTGATCATGAAGCTGCACTGTATGGAGCATTTGGAAAGCCAGAAGGCATCATTCTTATCAGCGGGACTGGTTCTATCTGTTTTGGTATGAATCAAAGTGGACAGAAAATAAGAACTGGTGGGTATGGACACCTAATTGATGATGAAGGTAGTGGTTATGCAATAGGAAGAGATATTTTATCTACGGCGGTACAAATCTATGATAAACGTATTACAAATAGTAACATACTGGACTTGGTCTATGAAACATTAGGAGTTCATTCTGTAGAAGAAATCATTCAGTACACTTATCAATCAAACTGGAATAAAGCATGCATTGCATCACTTTCACCTGTAATTTTAAAAGCGCTGAAAAGGAATGATCCTCATGCGAGAGCTATCTGTGAGAAAGCTTCCAATGAGCTGGTAAGACTGGTGATACCAGTAGCTAAGATGTTAACTCTTGAGCAAGGGAAGATGGCATTACTGGGGGGAATATTGACTCATTACGAACCAATTAAGAATATGGTGGTTAAGAAATTGGCTGATGAATTGCCAGCTTTAAACATAGTTGAACCAATGTATGATAGTGCAACAGGGGCAGCAATCATCGCTCGGCATAATTATTTAAAAGAGTATATAGGAGGTAGTTTTCATGGCTGATATGTTAGTTAATTTATTGGATATGGAGGATTATCATAAGGATATCGAAAGGTTAAAAGCAGATGGAATAGAAATATTTCGGGCATTAGCACCAGATAAGTTTAGAATAATTGACTGGGTGAAGGAGCACTCTAGTATTAGTGCTGCCGGAGAATGTGATAAGTGTTTTACTAACCAACCAATTTCTTGTTTTATCGCAGCGAAAGGCAGTAAGATACTTGGATATGCATGTTATAATGCAACCGCTCCAGACTTCTTTGGACCAACGAGAGTATTAGATGAATGTCAAGGCATGGGAATTGGAAAGGCATTACTATTACGTTCCTTACATGCTTTAAAGGATGAAGGTTATAATTATGCCATTATTGGAGGTATTGGGCCAGCAAAGTTTTATGAAAAGTGTGTTAATGCAGTTCTAATAGAAAGCTCAAAAACTCACAATACATATGAACATTTTTTAGCGGGAATTGAAAGAAGAGAGTTGCAGTAAATGTTCATAAAATAGGAGTCAATTATAATACATTGGTTATAGTAAGGTTATCAGGCTAAAAAAGATGCAGGAGCATATCTTTTTTAGCCTGATTGAATTTAGTACAATAATCGTAGACTTACTTGTTTTAGTGGGAGTACAAACTCGCTCCCACTGGATAATAACTGTTTTGGAAATAAATTAAACTCTTTTATTAAATAATGGTTGACATCTAATAATTAAGGTGTTAATCTAGACAGAAATATTTTAAGGAGTCAGATAACATGAGAAAGTTTGTATACGTCATTTACGTCAGCATTTTAGAACAAAGACATTAGCTGTGGCTATTTTGCATAGTCGCAAGAGATGTCTTTTGAGGCTATGCGGTAAAGACGATACAATATGATATAGTTGTAGTTTAAAACCGCTATTAAAAACGTAACAGGAATATTTTATTCTGAAACGTTAGGGATAGCGGTTTTTTTATTACATATCTTTATGATCTGGCTATAAAGGGAGGAGAATATATGGAACAGAGAATGATAATTCAGGCAAGGAACTTATCAAAGACATTTCAAGTAAAAGAAAAACGTAAAGGGCTTAAGGGAAGCCTTCTCTCCATCGTAAAACCTAGCTATAAGGAAATAAAAGCGGTGGAGAATATTAATTTTAATATAGCGGAAGGCGAGATTATAGCATTCATTGGGCCTAATGGTGCTGGAAAAAGTACCACAATTAAAATGCTAACCGGAATTTTATATCCAAGTGCAGGAGACGCTTTGGTAGAAGATATTAATCCATGCAAAAAAAGAAAACAACTTGCCTATAAGATTGGTACTGTATTTGGCCAAAAGGAGCAGTTATGGACACATTTGACCCCGTATGATAATTTTAAGTTCTTTGGAGCAGTATATGATATCGCTGAAGAGGAAGTAGAAGCTCGCATAGACGAGCTAAAGAATACATTTGAACTAAGCGAGTTTATCAATACTCCAGTGCGAAATTTGTCTCTTGGGCAGCGGATACGATGTGAGATAGTTGCATCACTGATACATAAACCCAAAATATTATTTTTAGATGAGCCAACAATTGGACTTGATCCAGTTGTTAAAGAAAATATCCGTACCTTGATTAAGAAGATGAACAAAGAGTTTGGTATGACAGTTTTTTTAACTAGCCATGATGTTGGTGATATAGAGAAATTGTGCAAGAGAATTATTATAGTAAATCATGGGAAGATTGTTCTCGATGATTCAATGGAGAAGGTAAAGTACCATTATCTTGATAAGAAAATGATTGAGATAAAGATGAAGGAGGAGACCACGCTTCCAAGAATCGAAGGTGTTACAGTACTTAAAAGTAAGGGTGTGAATTTAAAGCTTGAAGTAGATACGAAGGTAATTAGTATTCAAGAGGTTTTAAAGTGGCTTGATACAGATAACTTGATGGACATTACTATTTCCAATGTACCACTTGAGAAAATAATAACTCAAATTTATAAGGAAAGAGGTTAAATGCTATTCCTTAAGAAAAGGCGCGAAGCGTCAGAATCGAGGTAAAATGAGAAAATATCTATTTATTTATAAAACAACCTTAATGGAAAATTTACAATATATAGTTAATATCTTTTTGAGCTTTATAACTTTTGTTCTTATTATTTTTATATTTTTAAATTTATGGCAATACATTTATTCAGATTCGTCAAACCTTATCGAAGGCTATTCAATGACACAGATGATCTGGTATGTCATACTTACAGAAATTATGTGGTTTGGTAATCGAAATGGGTTACTGACCAACCAAATTAGTAGTGATATTAAAAGTGGTTCGATCGCCTATGGACTAAATAAACCATACAACTATTTATATTATACAATTGCAAAGCACTTTGGTGATGTAACGATAAAACTGTTTTTGTATTTATTTGTTGGTATCCTAATGGGGCTATTATTTGCAGGAAAATTATCAAGCTTTCAATTTCAATATCTCCCTTTTATTGCTATTACGTTTATACTAGGCTTATTTGTGAATGCTTTGATACGTATTATAATTAGCATCAGTTCCTTTTGGATAGAAGATGCAAAGCCAATCCATTGGATGTATGACAAATTGATCTTAGTTATCGGAACTTTGTTTCCTGTGGAGATGTTTCCTATTTGGCTTCAACCAGTGATTAAATGTTCTCCGATTTTTGTAATTACTTATGGTCCGGCTAAGTTAATTATTGATTTTAGTATGGAGATGTTTCTTCAAGTTGTTTTTGCACAGATTGTCTATATTGTAATTGCTGTTACAATATTAACTCTATTATACCAGAGAGGGGTGAAGCGATTAAATGTTAACGGTGGTTAAGAAAGAATTAAAAATAGTATGGTTATCAGTAAAATATAATTTGATGAGAGAAATGATTAATCGTGCAAGTTTTCTAATGAATGTTATCTTTATGATCTTAAATAATGCAAGCTTTATTATCCAATGGCTGATTTTGTTTCAGTTAAAGAAAGACATCGGGGGATATGAGATGAACGATGTTTTAACCCTTTGGGCACTCACAGCAAGTACTTTTGGAATATCCCGTATCTTCTTTAGCGGAGCATTTCAACTACCAAATTTAATCATGAATGGGAAATTAGATGCCTTTTTAGTCCAGCCAAAGAATACTTTGCTAAGTATTTGTTGTTCTAGTAGCAGTACTTCAGCGATTGGAGACCTTATCTATGGGTTTCTGGTTATTATCATCTTTGATTTTAGTATCCAAAGACTTTTATTATTTACCTATTTTACAGTACTCGGTGGAATTACTCTGACGGCATTTGCAGTTATTGTTGGAAGCTCATCCTTTTTAATTGTTAGAGGGGATATACTGGCGGATAATCTAAATGGGGCGATGATTAATTTTTCTACCTATCCAGAAGGAATATTTAAAGGAACCGTTCGATTATTGTTATATACCATTATTCCAGTTGGAATTGTAAATTACCTACCAATCCTAATATTAAGAGAATTTAAAGTAATTAATCTTGTTGCTGTTACAGTATTTGCAGTAGTGTTAACAGTAATCGCCTTTTGGATATTCAATAAAGGCTTAAGAAGATACTCCTCTAGTAATTTGATGAGCGCAAGAGTATAATAAAGAAAATAAAATTATAGAACAATGGAGGAAGCCAAATGAAGTATATCTCAATTGCAGAAGTGCTTACCTTGAATCAAAAGATTAAGGAGGCAGATTTGCCTTACCAGATACATCTAAGAGATGCTTGTGGAAAACAATCCCTATGGATAGAGGACCTAAACGATGATAAGAATGATCAAAAGAGGCGAATATTAGAGGAATTATTAGCAGAGTATTTTCATTCTTTGCATTTTATCTTAGAATTTAGTGAAGATAGAATGAACTTCTGGATATCAGCAAATTAAAATGTCTTAGCACCTTTCTAATGTTAAAAGAGCAGTGAGAAAGAAGTACGGAAGTTGTAAGAAGAGAAGTAAATAAAGAAATAAAATAAGTGCTAGAGAAGTAAGATGAAGAGTAATGAAGTAAATAAATGAAGTTTGATAAGAAGATATAAAATAAGTTACAAAAGAAGAGCACTTCAGGAGTTATCCTCCATGGAGTGCTCTTCTTAATTTATATTTTAATTAATTATTTCGAATCAATTATTTACCTGGGTTGATGATGCCCTGAACATCTTCGCTATCAACGTTTTTATTGTCAACAACTAAAACGCCTGTATCAACGATTTTGTTTTCTACTTTACCGCCATTTGCTAACTCAAGAGCAGTTTTAACACCGTCATATCCCATCATATATTGACGCTGAACCATAGAAGCAACATCATATTCACCACCACGGATCATTTGCTCAATTTCGTTAGAGAAGTCGAAACCGATCATTGTTAAGTCAGTACGTTTTGCTTCTGTTAAACCAGTTACGAAACCTACAGTAGAACCATTGTTAGGACCAAATACACCGATTAAGTTTGTATAAGTAGTTAAGAAGTCCTGACAGAATGCAACAGCCTTGCTGATATCACCATCATTGATCTTAATGTCGTCATTTAAAACTTTCCAAGAAGCTGGTGCGTTCTCACCCCAGTACTCATTGAATCCCTTAAGACGATCATTGATTGCCATAGAACCTGTAGAACCAGCCTGGATAGCGATAGTTCCTTCTTTATCTTCTGCAACGCCTTTAGCTTTTAATCTAGCGATCATTTCTTTTGCAGCCATTCTACCAGCTTCAACGTTATCTGTCATAAGAGCTGTACTGTAATCTTCTCCCTCAACGCTGGAGTCAATTAAAACGATAGGAGTACCTGATTTAAACTGCTCTGAAATAGGATTCTTTAATGCTGTTCTGTCAAGTGGTGCAACTACGATTGCATCAGCTTTAGCTGAGATAGCATCCTGAATGTAACGAACTTGACCTTCGATATCGGATTCTGCAGCAGTACCAACGATAACTACTTTACATCCAAGATCTTTTCCTGCTTTTTCAGCACCAGCCTGAACAACAGACCAATACTGGTTACCAAGAACCTTAACGATAACATAAATTGTTTTTTCACCTTCAGAGCTATCTTTGCTCTTGTTTGTGCTTCCACATGCTGTAAGGCTGAATACCATTACAAGGGCAAGCATCATGCTTAATAATTTTTTCATAATTATCCTCTTTCTGCGCTACATTTGATGAAAATCTAGTTTGCGATTGCAGCGCTGGAACAAACTAGATGGGTGAAAGAGATATCTTTTGCCCGTAACTTCTTTTAAGTTACTTTCTTTTTATAGTTACCGATTATTTATGAAATAAACGGCTTACTATTGCCTTAAATGGAGATGGAGCGGAAGAATTATTTTTACGATGACGGTACATCTGTCTAGCAACTGCAAGTACTAAAATTAATCCGATGATAACCATTTGCCAGAATGAGTTAACCTTTATTAGGTTAAGACCATTACGGATAATACCCATCATTAATGCACCAATAACAGTATTTAGGATAACACCTTCACCACCTGCAATGGAGATACCACCAAGTACAGCTGCTGCAATCGCTTCCATCTCGTAACCAGTACCTGCTGTAGGCTGAGCGGAACTTAAACGGGAAGTAACTAAAATACCACAGATAGCTGCAGAAAGACCACTGATGCAATAAGCAAACATACGTGTTCTTACTACGTTAATACCAGATAGCTTTGCTGCCTCTAAGTTAGAACCACATGCATAAATCTGACGACCAATTCTTGTTTTAGCAAGTACAACACCAAGAATTATTGCATAAACAAGTGCAATAACAACGCTGTATGACAAACCGCCAGGGAAACGACCACCACCAAGTTTATAAAATTGATCTTGAACTTTTTGACTTGGAATAGAAGTAGTGTACACTGGTGCACCATTTACGATAGCATTGGCAAGACCTCTGTAAACCCATTGTGTACCAAGGGTAGCTACGAAAGGAATAACACCAAGAATTTCAATGAAAAATCCGTTCATGATACCAGTAAGAATACCCATGGTTAAGCAAACTAAAATACCAATCCATAGAGGAACGCCTTGCTTAAGCATTAAAACAACGATAATACCAGAGAGAGCCATAGATGCACCTGCTGATAAGTCGTTACCACCGCAGACAAGACAAAATGTTAAACCACAACCAATGATTGTGTATGTTACGATCTGTTGTAAAAGGTTCTGCATATTGTTAGCGGATAAAAACTGGTCCGGCTTCAATATAGCAAATATCATAAATAATAAAGCGAGTACGAAGGATGAAGAAATTGCTCGTTTAGTGGATACTCCAAGATTACTGTAAAAACCAACTTTGCTGTTACCAGCTTTGTCGGCTACTCCATTTGTTTTAGTATTAGCCATAATATAAACTCCTTAAGAAATTGTAGGGGCTGGTTTTCCTTCCAGCTTGTTATAACCTGCGGCAAGATAGAGGATCTCTTCCTGAGAGGTCTTTTTAGCATCCAATTCACCATTGATACTTCCCTCGTGAATTACCAGAACACGATCACTCATTCCAAGAACTTCTGGAAGTTCAGAAGAAATCATAATAATTGCAACACCAGAATCACTTAGTTTGTTGAAAATTTGATAAATTTCAAATTTAGCACCTACGTCAATTCCACGTGTTGGTTCATCCACGATTAGAACTTTAATATCATTGCACATCCACTTGGATAAAACAATTTTTTGCTGATTACCGCCAGAAAGCTGACCGGCAGGTTTTCTTAAGGTAGGTGTTTTAGTGTTCATAAGTCTTCTGTATTTTTCAGCGTTTTTGGCACCTTCTTTATCGTTTATGAACCCAAATCTTGAAAGTTCATGAAGATGTGCCATGTTGGTATTGTACTCTATGTCAAGGTCAAGAGCCAAACCATCGTACTTACGGTCTTCTGTTGCATAAGCAAGTCCATGTTTAATGGCCTGAGCTACAGAATTAATAGTAACCGGTACACCATCCATGGTTAATTCCATAGAATCAGCTTTATCAGCTCCGAAGATACATCTCATGATTTCGGTTCTACCAGCTCCTACAAGTCCGGATATTCCAAGAATTTCACCTTTGTGAACTTTTAAATGGTCAACATTCACTTTATTTCCACGATGAAGATTGCGTACCTCAAGAGCGACATCTCCAATTTTACGTTCGTATTTTGGAAATTTATCTTCAAGGGAACGTCCAACAATCATATTAACCAATTCATCTAAAGTAATGTCACTTAAGCTTCTTGTTCCGATATATTGTCCATCTCGAATAACTGTAGCGCGTTCACATATTTGCTTAAGTTCATCCATACGATGAGAAATATATACCATTCCAACACCTTTTTTTTGCAGATTACGAATAATTACAAATAATTGCTCGATTTCACGCTCTGTTAGTGTTGCAGTAGGCTCATCCAATACTAAAATTCTTGAATTATAAGAAATAGCTTTTGCTATTTCCACCATTTGTTGCTGAGCAACACTTAAAGTGGATACCATTGTATGCGTATTAATATTAATGCCAAGATTATCAAGAATCTTTTTAGCTTCGCGATGCATCTGTTTGTCACTGATAAATACTCCCTTTACTGGGGGACGCCCAATAAAGATATTATCTGCAACTGTTAAATGTCGGCAAAGTGTTAATTCTTGAAAAATAATGCTGATTCCATATTCGTGTGCTTTTGCAACAGAATCAATCACTACTTTTTCATTTTCAATATAAATATCACCCTTATCAGCTTGATAAACGCCGGTCATAATTTTCATTAAAGTGGATTTTCCAGCACCATTTTCTCCAACTAGGCCGTGAACCTCGCCCTTGTTAACAGATAATGATACATTATCTAATGCTTTTACACCGGGGAATGATTTGCTGATACCCTCCATACGAAAAAGTTCTTCGCTCATCCTCTCACCTCATATTTTCCTTTGAGTTGTGTTTTTTTGAAAGTTACCGTGTTCGATAACGTTACACACTGATTATAGGTGGTAATGTCGAATTTGTCAACAATATGTACAAAAAAATCTTTTTATGTCGAAAACCGAGAGTAGTTTTTTTACAATATTGAACAAAGGGTTCTTGGGATTACGTCATTAATATGTTAAAATTGCTATTCTTTGTTAACGATAACGCTACAACAATAACCAATATATGAAATTGTAGTAAAATAAATCTACTATTTTTTAATGGAAGGTATTAAAATCAGATTATTATGACAAGTAAAAGTACGTGAAGCGTGCATTTCCTTGTTTTTGAAGATTTATAAAAAGATTAGAGGAAATATGGCTTAAGAACAAACAAAAATGATTATACAAATAAATAATAAGAAATTATGGATGTATAGATTAGGCAGCTGTGCGCCTATATTTATGTTTCGGCGCAAGCTACTTATAGATATTCAGATATTATTATTGATTTGGCTCTAAGTTATCCCAATCTTTATTTATAAGAAAAATGGATCTAAAAATTATGGGATAGAAAAATTATGGAATAGAAAAATTATGGGATAGAAAAATTAGATATTATATTAGGAAGCATCATAGGAGTATATCATGTATCGATCCCTAATATCATTGCTATGAATAGCATAAACTTCCACGTCTTTTTCCAATTGAAATGGAGTTTGTTGATTTAAAAAGTTTGTATATTCCTCATCTGGATAATAAAGAATTAAGGATACCTTACGAGGATGCTTAAGTACAGAGTCTAATATGTGATGAACAACACTACTAAAGATAGGAAAGGAAAATGGATTAAAGAAATAAAAAACCGAATCGTCCTCGCCAACCTCATAAGCGGTAGCATAGATGGATTCAAATCGAATTGCTTCTTTTTTAGGGCCATTGTATGATTCTAAATTTTTTATAGCACACCGATAAAATTCATCATTATATTCAACACCGACAGTCTTACAATGAAACCTGTGATGAATATAAAAATTTAGCCGTCCTTTTCCACAACCAAAATCAACAAGGATATCATCTTTACTCAGCGGATAGACATGAAAGAGTTGGTCGAGCACCTCATAAGGAGTAGGTTCATATCGATGAAAATGAAAAGTATCTTTCCCATCTCGTTGAATACCTTCTGTTTGAATGTTTAGCAATTTATCCATAAATACACCTCATTTTTTATCTATATTATACCAAAAAATAAAAATAAGTAGCAAATACTTAATGATATCGCCATTGTTTGTCACATTTTATAATGGTATAATAATTAGCATATCAAATTCTATCCATTTAATTCAAGTAAAGTGTTGATATGTTAAATGATTTATTTACTGTATTAACATAAGTAATTATAAATTTAGCAAACTAATTGAAAGATTAGGACGCAAAGCTATGGGTCTAAGGATATCATAATATCAACGATTGCCAGGTTACAGAAAAGAATCCAGGTGAAAGATCTGGATTTTTTTATTATTAATAAGGAAAAGTTCGCAAAGTGAGCATTTTCCTGTTTATAGAAATTGCTTTACCGATTATTAATAAATATTTGTAATGGAAAAGGACTTGCTTGGAGAAATATATGCTAGACAAAATAAAAATAAAGATAATTTTAATCATGGGAGTAGTATTATCAATTACCATAATTGCTAATTATACAATTAGTGACCATATATTGAAGGCTGAATTAGAGAAAGCATTTTCAAAGGAAGTGTTATCTACTACGCGAGGATTACGCGCTCAGGTTGTACGAATGCTATATGCGGGTATAAAAATAGATGAGATTGATGGATTCGATGAGCAAAGTATAGCTGCTTTTAAAGAAACAGAAAATTTTAAATTTGCTATTACCTTTGATTTGGATGGGAACATTTTATTTCATAGCGGTAATCAGTATAATGAGATTTCTGAGGATATCATTGGCTATTTAAGAAGTTTGGATCATATGGATGAAGATATTAAAACGATCGAATCTAATAATGAGGAATATTACATATGTAGTCTGCCTGTCACAGTAAGAGGTGAAACTAATTCTTATATTGTTGCAGGATATTGCAGCAGAAGTTATGAAAGAGCAGTAAAATTTCTTTCTTTTTCAACAGTTGTTATAGCTATACTAATATTATTGGTAGCTATGGTTATTAGTATTTATTTATTAAATCGTTGGATTACGAAACCTTTAATTAAGCTTCATAAAGCGACGAAAGATATCTTAGTTAATGGCATGGAAGGGGTATCAAAGGTTGAGATAGATCAAAAAGATGAAATAGGAAAGTTGGCGGATTCCTATAATCAGATGATTGATTTTATAGGACAGAGTACAGTATCCAAGAGCTATTTAAGAAATGTTATATCTAATATTTCCGATGCGTTGGTCGTAGCAGACGCAGATTTTTGTATCGAAACTGTAAATGAAGCAACAAAAAAGATGTTTGGATATTCAAAAGAGGAATTGGTTGGGTCTTCGGTATCCATATTTTTTCCTCAAATTCAAGAACAAGTAATAGAACATTGGAAAAATACAATCATTACGCATCGACAATATAGTGATTACGAGGTGATTATTCACACAAAAGAGAAAAATGCAATTCCGGTATTAATTAGTAGTACGGTAATGACAGAAGATAACTCAGGGCAAGTTCATTTTGTATGTATAGCAAAGGATATCTCGGAGCGTAAAAAATCCGAGGAGTCGATACGTTATCAGGCAAATCATGACATGTTAACTGGGCTTAGCAATCGATATGCACTTGAAAAGGAAATCCAAGCGTGTTCGAATATGATATTATTATATCCAGAAGAGATGTCGATGTTTTTGTTTCTAGATTTAGATAAATTTAAAATAGTCAATGATGTATGTGGTCACCATGCTGGAGATGAGTTGATTAAGCATCTCACTTTAATGATGAAACAAAATCTTAGAGAACAAGATACCCTTGCACGTATTGGTGGAGATGAATTTGGCGTGTTATTAAACGGAATAAGTCAAGTGGAAGGCCTAGAAATTGCAGAAAATCTCTGTGAGACAGTGAAAAAATTCCGTTTTGTATGGGAAGAAAAAGTATTTACCCTAGGTGTCAGTATTGGTGCTGTGATTATAAATAGAGATTTATATGAGGTATCAAAAGTGATATCCGCAGCAGATCAAGCATGTTATATCTCAAAAGAAAACGGTGGAAATCGAGTACAACTATTTAGCGAATCAGAACAGGAATTTTCTCTTAGAGAGGAAGAAATGCAAGTAATGCCAAGCATAACAAAGGCATTTGAGGAAAATCGTTTTCTTTTGGTTTATCAAGACATCGTTCGAGTATCAGATAAGGTTTTAAGTGGGTATGAAGCATTGATACGTTTGAAAGATGAACAGGGGCAGCTAGTATCTCCTGGAACATTTCTACCAGCAGCACAGCGTTATAATAAATTGACTGATATTGATCGTTGGGTAATAACAAACTTTTGTAAAAACTATGATTTCCATCAGATTGGTTCCATAGAGAATGATTTCATATATAACATTAATATTTCAGCAACATCAATTAATGCAGAAGGCTTTCTTGAATTTATTTGTCATCAGTTTGAAGAACATCAGGTACCACCACAGCGTGTATGTTTCGAGATTACTGAAACATCTGCGGTTTCAAATTTTGTGAAAGCGAAAGAGTTTATTCAAGAACTTAAGAAGTTAGGTTGCAGATTTGCTCTTGATGACTTTGGTAGTGGTTTGTCTTCCTTTACTTATTTAAAATATCTACCAGTCGATTATATAAAGATAGATGGAATTATTGTCAACGACATCGATACGAACAAAATAGATTATGCCTTGGTTTCTTCTATTAATGAAATTGCTCATCTAATGGGAATGAAGACAATAGCAGAATATGTAGAGAATGAGGATATTTTTAATTGTTTACGTGAGATAGGCGTTGATTATGCGCAGGGATTTTGGTTAGGTGAACCAAAGGGGTTATCTAATATGGTATAATTAATTAGTGGGCAAGCTTAAGCTTGTCTGCTTTTTTATTTCTTATAAGAACATATAGAAATTTGCGTGACATAATCTTCAAAGTACTTTAATCAAACTTTAAATTATTCTATATTTAATAATTAGTATATAATAAGTATAACATATAGAACAATAGAAACAGAGTATCAAAGCTTATGTGAGTACCAGCTCACACTTGAAAACATGCCTGATTAGTAACGTGTGAAATTCACACTTCTCATATGGAATTGTTTAGAGTATAATGGATTGCATTACTGACATTTGATAATTTGGAGGAATTCCCATGATTCATGATATTGAACCACATATATTAAGAAACGAATATAAAAATATAAAGCCTCAAGAGAAAGATCTATGTATTTGGTTTTCGAAAGGCGAGGTACTTTTATCAAAGGATACTGAGTGCCCCTTTCCAACTTTTGAGGAAGTAAGCAAAATAAAGCCATCCTTAAGCGATAGGCTATTTGAAGAAGCAGAGTACTTATTTCAAATAGATAATCAGTCATTTTTTCTTTGGATAAATGACAATTTAGAGGAACTAACAACAGAATATCAATTTGAAAAACAAGAGATATTTCGTACATTGAAGCCAAAACATTACGCTTTTGCAGGAATTACAGCTTGTCAGCTTTATCGATTTAAGTTGAATAATCGATATTGTGGAAGATGTGGAAAAGAAATGAAACATAGTCTTACGGAACGTGCTTATACCTGTGATGCTTGTAGTAAGGTTACTTATCCGACGATTTCGCCAGCAATCATTGTTGCAATAACGAATGGAGATCGGTTACTATTAACCAGATATGCAAGAGGAAATTATAAAAGGTATGGTTTAGTAGCAGGATTTGTAGAAGTTGGAGAAACATTTGAAGAGACAGTAAAACGTGAGGTAATGGAAGAAGTCGGATTAAAGATTAAAAATATACGTTATTACAAGAGTCAACCTTGGTCATTCTCAGATTCCATGATGATTGGTTTTTATGCTGATTTAGATGGAGATGATAAGGTCACACTGCAAGAGGATGAGCTTGCGGAAGCTACCTGGTTTTCTAGAGATGAGATTCCTTATAATGAGAGTAGTATTAGTATCGCTCAAGAATTAATTGAGAATTTCCGGAATGGGAATCATGCAGAAATGATATAATAGGTTTTGGTAAGTAAACATCTAGTTCCTTTAGGAAAATAAATCTAATTCCTTTAAGATAATAAATATCTAGCTACTTTAGGAAAATAAATATCTAGCTACTTTAAGATAATAAATATCTAGCTACTTTAGGAAATTAACATTATATTACTTTACTATATATAGCTCAGGGGTATTATTTCTCTGAGCTATATATAGTTCATGACAAGTAAATTGACAAGCAATTTATCTTGTTTTACTCAATAATCGTTGCTTTCAAATATCATGATAGATTTGCTATACGTGTAATAGATATTCTATTCGTGGTAGATTTTCCAAACGTGTTATGGTTTAGATAATTTCTTAATAATCAATCTTTTTTCTAGAATAATTTTGTTGTTTTGAAGTACTTTTGCTATCAGTTGTCCTTGCTAACTGATAAGCAGCTTTTGCAGAGCTATGTCTTACTTCCCTTTGTAATTTATGGTAAGAACGAAGTCTGTCTAGACTTAAAGTGCCATCTTCGATGGCTTTATTCACCGCACAGCCAGGTTCTTTCTCGTGTTTACAATCTTGAAATTTACAGTATTCAGACAAGGAATCAATATCCTGAAACGTAGAGGAAAGACCCGATTCTACATTCGATAATCCGAGTTCTCTCATTCCTGGTGTATCAATAATCATAACACCATTTTCTAGGCTAATTAATTCGCGATGCGTTGTCGTATGACGTCCTTTGTCATCATCTTCTCGTATGTTAGATACTTTCATCATTTCCTTACCAGCAAGTGCATTAACAAGTGATGACTTTCCGATTCCAGAAGAGCCTAAGAATACAAAAGTAGTACCTTCCGTTAGATATTCTACTAATTGATCCAATCCTTCTCCAGTTATTGCGCTGATTGCAACTACTTTTACTCCAAAGGACACTTGCTCCATAATTGCAATCTTTTCTGAAACATCATCGCATAAATCCGCTTTGGTTAAGATAATGATTGGTGTAGCCCCGCTATCGTAAGCGGTGGAAAGATAGCGCTCCATTCTTCTAACATTGAAATCCTGATTTAAAGATTCCATTAAGAATACATAATCAAAATTAGATGCAATCGATTGAAGGCCTTCGTTACCAGTGTAGTTGCCAAACCCAGGATTATTCCTAGTGAAGTAACTTTTTCTATTTAAAATACGATAGATAATATCATCCCCAAGCTCATTATGTTTGATAAGAACAAAATCACCGACTGCTGGGTAGATAAGATATTTGGAGTTTTTGTAAAATAATGAGCTTTTTAATTTTGCGTTGCTTTCTCCATATTCACTGATAAGTTCATAAGATTCTTTATGAACAGCACTCACTCGTGCTGGAATTAATGAAAGCTCGATATCGTTTGCAGTTATCTGACTTTTAAAATAATCAGAAAAACCAAGTTGTTGTAAATTCATTGTAGTTTCCTCCTAAAATTAGGCACAAAAAAAACACGCCTTCACGTGTTTGTGCGATTTCCAAATAGCTTTAATAAGCTTTTGGTAGCAAGATTTTTGCAGATATTATTCTGCAAGCCTATTACACATACGAAATCATGAAAGGTTACGAAGTATTGTTTATTTGTTTAAAACCTCAACTTTACTATTTTTCATCATGAAACACCTCTCCTCTCTGATACGTCTGCGTATCTAAAAACTGACAATATTTACATAACTATTATTAACATAATTAAAAAGTTATGTCAAGGATTTTTGGTGTTGTTGGTGTTGTTGGTTGACATATGTAAAATCATGTGCTACATTATTTGCTAACAATCATGAATCAATCTTAGAAAAAATGTTATTGGGTTATGATTGATTGAAAGAAGGAAGGTATCTATTATGTTGATAAGTCCGATGTCAATTCAAAATAGGGACGATGATAGATAGCGCTTGCAGCTTTGAAATGTTTTGATAGCCGACGGCTTTCATTTCATCATAGGTGTAAGCGCTTAAAGTGTTGCACCTATGTGGAGGAATTGATGTCGGTTTTTTTATATACAAATGAATTGATTTGCCAATTCATCTTGTTATACAAGGAAGAGTTTGCGAAACGTGCTTTTTCTTGTAGGGGAGATGGGACGCTGTCTTCTTAGAATAGTCCTAGGCTATATAAAAAAATTGATTTGGAAAGGACCACATTGGTAATTATTACGAATGTGGTCCTTTTTTCTCGTTATAATTATCTTCCATTCCTTAACAAAAAATTCTTCCAATAAGGTGCGCATGAAACGTTTGCTTTGACATATTCTCAAGAGAGAAAGAAAAGAGACTTATCCTAAAGTCAGGAGGAATTTTATGAATACGATAAAACAAATTGTGATTAAGAATGGAATTGAAGCTGAGGAATTAAAAAATTTTATGGGTAAAAAGGTTACATTACACGGGAGTATCTATAAAATAAGAAAAATGAGTGGCTTTGCATTTGTATTACTGCGTACGAAGAGGGCAGTAGTTCAATGCATATATTCAGAAGAATTTGCAACATTTGCACTGGAGGAATTAGTCGAAGAATCTACAGTAAAGGTAGAAGCAGAGGTTATTTTAGAAGAGCGATCAAAGGTAGGATATGAGCTACGTCTACTTTCGCTAAAGATATTATCAAAACCCTTAGAGGAAGCACCTGTGGTAATTCACAATAAATTAGTTGAGGCTTCCATCGATACGTTACTAAATTATCGTCCGATTACATTGCGAAATGAGAGAGAACGAGCTATTTTTAAGTTGCAAGAGGGGATAGCAGGTGGTTTTCGTAAATTCCTTGCCGAGCAAAAGTTCACAGAGATCCATAGTCCAAAGATCGTTCAGATGGGTGCAGAAGGAGGCGCAAATATATTTTCCTTAAATTATTTTGGAAAAGAAGCATATCTAGCTCAAAGCCCTCAATTTTACAAACAGATGATGGTAGGAGTGTTTGAACGGGTTTATGAAATTGCTCCAGTTTTTCGAGCAGAAAAGCATGATACTTCAAGACACTTAAATGAATATACAAGCGTTGACTTTGAAATGGGATACATTGAAAGCTTTGAAGAAATTATGCAAATGGAATCCTGTATGCTAAAGGCTACTCTTAGTTACCTAAAGGAATATTATCAAAAAGAGTTATTTCTACTAAATATTTCGCTTCCAGTTATCGAAGAAATTCCAACAATAAGGTTTAACGAAGCCAAAGAACTTGTGGCGAAGGAATATAATCGAACCATTTGTGATATGTCAGACTTTGAACCAGAAGAAGAGAAACTTCTTTGTGAGATTATTGAGAGAACAACAGGGAGTGAATTTGTATTTGTAACCCATTATCCAAGTAGCAAAAGACCATTTTATGCTATGGAGGACCCTAAGAATACAGAAGAAACTTTAAGTTTTGACCTCTTGTTTCGTGGTTTAGAGATAACAACAGGCGGGCAAAGAATTCATGATTTTAAGGAACAGGTAGATAAACTTCTAAAGAGAGGGATGAATGTAGAAGATTTTCAAAGTTACTTAATGATGCACCGCTATGGAATGCCTCCACATGGTGGTTTAGGGCTGGGTCTGGAACGATTTACTAGTAAACTGTGTAATCAGAATAATGTTCGCTATGCTACATTATTCCCAAGAGATATCAATCGCTTACAGCCGTAAGATTAGACGGTTACATTTCTTGAAAATCTTAAACTCATTTTCTAGAGAATCTTAAACTCTTTTTTCTAGAGAGCCTTAAACTTATTTTCTAGAAAACTTTAAATTTATTTTCTAGAGAACCTTCAATTTCCTACTTCTATGGTATACCAAATCTGTTACTAGTTTTGTTATACCATAGGTAAAAAAAAGAATGATTTACGAACTTATTTTTTATTACAAAAATTATTTTGTTTCATTCTAATACATCCTAATACTTGACAAAAAATTGACAAGTACATCTTGACTTTCCTAATAATGGAGAATATTATGGAATATAATGGTGAAATTACTAGTAAGGTAAGGAGAGGTACGATGGGGGAAATGAGAAAGGTTCCATTAGAGCAAGTGGAACACTATAAGGTACATGGAAGAACAACCAAAGAAAGAAATCCGCTAACATTATTTTGGACTGGTAGTGGAATTGAGGTAAATGTATCTGGTACAGAAATTTGGGTCGAGCTCTACTCAGATTACGACTGTTTTGAACCTTGGATTAGTGTTTTAGTAAATGGAGAAGTCATAAGTAGACAGATGGTGTTAAAAGGGATGCATAAATTATGTCTATTTCGAAACATGAATCCTGACGTTATAAAAAATATTCAGATTTTTAAGGAAGTTCAGGCTATGCCTGATGATGAAAAGCATTGTCTCCAGGTTTTCTCTTTTGAGTTAGATGGAGAGTTTTATAAAGTACCAGAACGTAAAGCAAAGCTCGAAGTAATCGGGGATAGTATTACATCAGGGGAAGGGGCTATTGGCGCAACATGTGAAGAGGACTGGATTTCTATGTGGTTTAGTTCTCAAGATAATTATGCAACCCTGTTAGCTAAAAAACTAGGTGCAGATCTTCGAATTATATCTCAAAGTGGTTGGGGTGTAGTCTCTAGTTGGAATAATAACCCTTATGGAGCAATACCACCAATCTATGAAGAAGTTTGTGGACCTCTAAAGGGTGAGAGAAATGAAGCACTTGGAGCGCATGAAAAGAATGATTTTAAAGCTTGGCAGCCAGATGTAATTGTAATTAATCTTGGTACGAACGATGGTGGCGCATTTGATCAGCCAGAATGGCAAGACGAACGAACAGGAGAAACATTTAAGGAGCGAAAGAACGAGGATGGCACCTATTATGAAGAAGATTTAGATCGTTTTGAATGGGCAGTTCGAGCGTTTTTAAGAAAACTACGAAGATTAAATCAAAATGCGTACTTACTCTGGGTTTATGGAATTCTTGATAAACCTCTTCTACCTACCTTGCAAAAAGCAATCAATACATATCAAACAGAATGTGAAGATTTAAAGGTATCTTTACTTGAGATTCCCAAGATGACAGAGGAGGAGATTGGAGCAAGGTATCATCCAGGGAAAAAAGCGCACGAACGTATGGCTACTATCTTAAGTGAAGAAATTCAAAATATATTATAGAAATCTTTGAGCTTATAGTTATTTCAAAGATTAGGTGTAAATGTGAAAAGTTAACGAAAGTAAAATGGTTTGAAAAATCTTGTAGAAATATCATAAGTAAATATATACTGAATAAATTATTAAAATACAGTTACATTAGTATAAGTATTATAGTTTAGCAGGAAGGAAATTGATAGACTTATGAAGTATTTTTATGGTGATAATAAGAAAGCCTCGTATTTTGAAGGGTGGTATATCAAACAACAAAATGAGGAAGAAACCATTGCAATTATTCCTTCCTTTCATATTGATGAGTATGGTGCTAAGAGTGCGAATTTACAAATCATCACAAAAGAAGGGGCATATTCCTGTTCTTTTTCATGCAGTGAATTCTTTGCAAGCAAAAGGCGGTTCTTTGTAAAACTGGGGAAAAGTATTTTCACAGAGAGCGGAATGAGAATAAATCTGCATACAGAAAATTTAACAGTTACGGGTCGTTTATTCTTTACTAAAAAAATACCTTCTAAAATGAAACCTGATATTGTGTTAGGAGATTTCGTAAATTCTAATGAACCCGCTTTTCATCCGCTACGATACTCTATTATGGGATATTATGATTATGTACCATTCCTTCCTTGTAAGCACGAGGTTGTTAGCATGCTTCATGGAGTTTATGGAACGATAGTAATCAATGGTAAAAGAATTGATTTTCGAGATGGGTTAGGATATATAGAGAAAGACAGGGGACATTCGTTCCCGACCTCTTATTTATGGACTCAATGTAGTTTTAAAAAGCCATCGATAGGTAGTATTATGGCATCGGTAGCAGAATTACCATTGTTATCGACTACTTTTGTTGGTTGCATCTGTGCAATCTGGTATCATGGCAAGGAATATCGTTTAGCGACTTACCTCGGTGGAAAAATAGTTTCTTATTCAGAAAAAGGATTTTCAATCTTTCAGGGGAAGTATTTACTTGAAGTATCAGTAATAAAGCAGGAACCACATTCCTTGAAAGCTCCAGTAAAAGGTGCGATGAGACGCCGGATTAAAGAGAGCGTGGCATGTAAGGTTCGGTACCGTTTCTATGAAGATGGAAAGCTTTTATTCGAAGTAGTAAGTAATCAAGCAGGGTATGAACATGTTATAAGGAAAGGCTAAAGCGTACCACAAATATATATTATAAAATTAGAACTCCCTATTCTTTTCAATCTGAATAAGATTATAATAGTATAGGGAGCTTTTATATGAATGTGGTTGACATTCATATGAATGGCTAGTAAAATTATATTACGTAAGAGGAAAAGATAGACATTATATGTAAGGTCGTGTAAACTGGAGGTGATGAAATGGCAATTTGTTTTCCAGGGACGGTAATTGAACGCAAGGATCTTACTTCAAGAGAATTTTTTGGTGTATTTCGTGTTACCAAAGGCTTGATGTTAGCTCAGGTTAGAGAGATTACCGGACTGGATACCACAACAATTCAAAACTGGATTAACCGAGGTTGGGTTAAAAATCCAGTAGATAAGCGTTATTCGGAGAATCAACTTGCAAGTATCCTACTCATCCAGATGTTACGGGATGTGATGAAACTCGATCATATCGCTAAACTATTCGATTATTTAAAGAAGAAAGAGTTTGGGGATTCTGAGGAGGTATTGTTGATTTCAGAAGCAGAATTATATCATTATGTTTGCGATATGTTAGATAGTATTGATTATGATATTATTCTCACACCGAAAGAGTTAGAAAGAGCAATTCTCATGACACTAAGTACATATGTTGAGCCATACGAAGGCGCAAAAAGAAGAGTGGTAAATGTACTAAAGATTATATTGGTTTATTATGCATCAGCGATTGTAAAGCATCGAGCAGATTCAATATTCACTGATATTATGAATGAATAAGAGATAAAGATAGTTTTCAATTAGGTTAACAAAAAGGCGCATTCGCGCTAGAATTGAGGTTACTATGAAAGAATGGTGGGATAGTTTAAGTCAGTTGAGCCAGGTATTTGCAACGGTAGCGATACCGGCAACTGTAGTAATGGTGTTGCAGACCATTTTATTATTATTCGGAATTGGGCATGATCATGATTGTGACGTAGCTGATCATGATATCGCTGATCATGATATGTGTGCCGGTGCACATGGTGGTTCGGACGGATTGTCGTTATTTACCATTCGAGGAATTGTAGCATTTTTTGCAATAGGTGGATGGACAGGAATTGCTGTTGATTCTGCAGATGGATCGGAAGCCTTAGCAATTATTTTATCATTATTAGCAGGAAGTGCAGCTTTATTTGGAATCGCATATCTATTTAAATTTGCATTAAAACTACAAAATAACGGAACGTTATCCCTTGATAATGCAGTAGGAAAAACAGGAGAGGTTTATATTCCAATTCCTGCGAATCGAAAAGGTGCAGGCAAAGTTATGGTGACAGTACAGGAACGACTTTGCGAGCTTTCTGCGATTACCTCGGAAGAAAGAGACTTAAAGACCGGGGAATATATTAAAGTCATCGAAGCCATCGATGATCAAACCGTATTGGTTGTAAGTCACTCAAGTGACGAAACTACAGAGAATAAAGATACAGAGAATAAAGGAGGAATTTCAAAATGGATAACAACCTAGTAATTTTACTCACAGTAATAGCAGTATGCTTGTTTACCTCAGTGGTGGTTATATTATCAAGATACCGCAAATGCCCTTCCGACAAGATTTTAGTTATTTTCGGTAAGGTTGGTTCGAATAAGGATGGTACATATCGTAGTGCAAAGTGTATTCATGGTGGTGCAGCATTTATTATGCCGGTTATCCAATCGTATGAATATATGGATTTAACTCCGATGTCCATACCGGTTGATTTAAAGAATGCACTATCAAAACAAAATATTCGTATTGATGTTCCATCTCGTTTTACAGTTGGTATATCAACAGAACCTGGGGTTATGCAAAATGCAGCAGAACGTTTATTAGGATTAAAACTAGTAGAAATTCAGGAATTAGCAAAGGATATTATCTTTGGTCAGTTACGTCTTGTAATTGCAACTATGGAAATAGAAGAAATCAACACAGACCGTGATAAATTCCTTGCTGCCGTATCGAATAACGTAGAAAGTGAATTAAAGAAGATTGGTCTTCGTCTTATCAACGTAAACGTAACAGATATTACAGATGAATCTGGCTACATCTCTGCGTTAGGTAAAGAAGCTGCTGCGAAAGCAATCAATGACGCTAAGATTTCTGTAGCGGATGCAGATCGTTCGGGTGCCATCGGTGAAGCGAATGCAAAGAGAGACCAGCGTGTACATGTTTCTTTAGCAGACTCTGAAGCAATCAAGGGTGAAAATGAGGCTAAGGCTGCCGTTGCAGAATCAGAGGCTACCCTAAATGAAAAGAGAGCAGAAGCCTTACGTCGTTCTACAGCTGCAGAAAAGATTCAGGCAGCGAAAGCATTACAGGAAGCATATGAAGCAGAAGAAGAGGCAGAGAAAACTCGTTTTGCTCGTGAGCAGGCAGCGTTAGAGGCTGATGTCATTGTTAAAACTGAAATCGCCAAGAGACAAAAGGAATTACAAGCAGAAGCAGAAGCAGAGCAAATCAGACGTAGAGCACAAGGTGAGGCAGACGCTATCTATGCTAAGATGGCAGCAGAAGCGAAAGGTATTCAGGAAATCTTAACAAAACAAGCTACTGGTTTTGCAGAAATAGTAAAATCCGCAGGTGGTGATACAAACGATGCAGTAAAACTATTAATTGCGGATAAGTTAGAAGAAATTGTGAAGATTCAAGTGGAAGCAATTAAGAATCTTAAGATTGATAAAGTTACTGTTTGGGATGGTATGGGAGGCAAAGATGGAAGCCCTACCACAGCGAATTTTCTATCCGGGATGTTAAAATCAGTTCCACCAATGAATGAAATGTTTAAGATGGCAGGAATGGAATTACCAACTTACTTGGGTAAGGATTTGGAAAATATGGATAGGGTTAATACAACGGAAAATACCGTTACAGTAGAAGAAACGGAAGAGAAGTAAGTACATCCTGATTTGCATGCGCTAAATCATGCAGGTGGGAGTTAAGATGAAAATAAAGCGAAAAGTACTTGCAAGACTAGGAGGAATGGTATGGGCATGGAGCATTTTAAAGATGCGATTCTTACGGGTAAAACAACACTTGGAATTGAGCTTGGTTCCACTAGAATAAAAGCTGTTTTAGTAAATGAAGAAAACGAACCAATTGCGTCAGGAAGCCATGATTGGGAAAATCAATATATTGATAATGTATGGACTTACAATCTGGATGATATCTGGAGGGGCGTTCAGAATAGTTATGGACAAATGACAAGTGATGTTAAGAATAAGTACGGAGTAGAACTTACAACAATTGGAGCCATTGGTTTTAGTGGAATGATGCATGGCTATATGGCTTTTGACGAAAGTGGAGAGTTACTTGTACCATTTCGTACCTGGAGAAATACAATAACAGGACCAGCATCCGAGCAGTTGACCAATGTATTTCAGTATCAAATTCCACAACGTTGGAGTATTGCCCATCTATATCAAGCTATCTTAAATGGGGAATCCCACGTGAAAAATATTAGATTCCTGACAACATTGGCAGGATATATTCACTGGAAGCTAACAGGAGAAAAAGTATTAGGAGTCGGAGAAGCATCTGGAATGTTTCCAATCGATATAAATACGAAAGATTTTAATAAATCAATGTTAGCTCAGTTTAATGAACTGGTTGCTTCGAATGACTATTCATGGAAAATAGAAGATATTCTACCGAAAGTACTAGTTGCAGGAGAGTCTGCTGGAGTATTAACCGAAGAAGGAGTAAAACTTCTTGATGTTTCAGGTAAATTAAAAGCAGGAATTCCTCTTTGTCCGCCGGAAGGAGATGCTGGAACTGGTATGGTAGCAACCAACAGCGTAGCAAAGAGAACTGGTAATGTATCTGCTGGTACTTCTGTATTTGCAATGGCTGTATTAGAAAAAGAGCTTTCAAAAGTTTACGAAGAAATTGACCTTGTGACGACTCCAAGCGGAGATCTTGTGGCTATGGTGCACTGCAATAACTGTACTTCTGATTTGAATGCGTGGGTTTCTATCTTTAAAGAATTTGCTTCGGCAATGGGCATGGAAGCTGATATGTCAAAGATATTCTCAACGCTATACAATAAGGCGTTAGAAGGCAATGCAGAGTGTGGAGGCTTACTCGCATACAATTATTTTTCCGGTGAACATATAACACACTTTGAAGAAGGCCGCCCATTGTTTGTAAGAACTCCAGAGAGTAAGTTTAACCTTGCGAATTTCATGAGAGTTCATCTATTCACAGCACTTGGTGCTTTAAAGATAGGTCTTGATATCCTATTAAAACAAGAATCAGTACAATTGGATGAGATTTTTGGTCATGGTGGATTATTTAAGACGAAAGATGTCGGACAAAAAATTATGGCTGGTGCAATCAATGTTCCTGTTTCTGTGATGGAGACTGCCGGAGAAGGCGGAGCATGGGGAATCGCAATCTTGGCTTCTTATATGATTTCTAAGGAAGAAGGTCAGTCCTTAGATGAGTATCTTTCTAAACATGTATTCCAAGGAAAGACAGGTAGCAAGATGCAGCCGGATCCAAGGGATGTAGAAGGTTTTGAACAGTTTATCAAACGATATATTGACGGACTTGAAATTGAGCGTAAAGCAGTGGAGATATTATAATCAAACAACATATTCTGCAAAAACGGACGTAACTATTAGAAGTTACGTCCTTATTTTTCCTTCGGCTCAATATTATAATTGAGATAGGACGAAAATAGTCCACTCTATCCAAGAGATTACAAGGTAAAGGGGGTTACATATTGACAACTTATTATCTAGCAGTAGACATTGGAGCATCTAGTGGTAGACATATCTTAGGATGGCTTGAAGAAGGAAAAATTGTTTTAGAAGAAGTACACCGTTTTTCCAATGAGTTATCAAAAAAAGATGGTGAATTGTGCTGGGATGTACCGTATTTATTTGGTGAGATTAAAAAAGGTCTTAAAAAGTGTAAAGAGATTGGAAAAATTCCAACTTATATGGGAATTGACACCTGGGGTGTAGATTTTGTTTTATTAGATGAAAAAGATCAGATTCTTGGAAATACCGTAGGGTATCGAGATGATCGTACCAAGGGGATGGAGGAATTCGTATATCAAGTAATGGATGAGAAGGACTTATATGCGAGGACTGGTATCCAAAAACAGCCATTTAACTCCATCTATCAAATGATGGCAATTAAACAGAAGCATCCGGAATATTTAGAGAGAGCCAAAGACTTTTTATTGATTCCAGACTACTTTAACTTCTTGTTAACTGGAAAAAAGTCGGTAGAGTATACGAATGCAACAACAACACAATTAGTAAGTCCAATAACAAATCAGTGGGATTACGAATTGATTTCTAGTCTCGGTTATCCAAAGGAAATCTTCAAGGAGCTACGAACTTCAGGAGACGTACTTGGTCCAGTAACCGAGGAAATAAGGAAAGAAATAGGGTTTGATTTAACGGTTATGCTCCCTGCAACGCATGATACAGGTTCAGCGGTTTTATCAGTACCAAGCAACGAAGAGCAAACGTTATACATAAGTTCAGGTACTTGGTCGCTCATGGGGATTGAACAAAGAAAGGCAGATTGCTCAGAAGAAAGTCGTCTCGCAAACTTAACCAATGAGGGTGGATTCGATTATCGCTTCCGTTATTTAAAAAATATTATGGGGCTTTGGATGATTCAATCTGTGAAAAAGGAATATCATGACGAATATTCCTTTGCTAAACTTTGTGAAATGGCAAGTGAATGCAATGAATTTCCATCTCGTGTTGATGTCAATGCTGATTGTTTCCTTGCTCCGGAAAGTATGATCCAGTCAATCAAAAAATATTGTGAAGGAACCAATCAAAAAGTTCCTCAAACACCAGGTGAAATTGCAACCGTAATCTATCAGAGCTTGGCGGAATGTTATGGTAAGACAGTAGAAGAACTAGAGAAACTATCGCAGTATCAATATGACAGTATTCATATCGTGGGTGGCGGCTGTAATGCACAGTATCTAAATGAGTTAACTGCAAAAGCAACTGGGAAAACAGTATACGCAGGTCCTACAGAAGCAACTGCAATCGGAAATATATTAGCACAAATGCTTGGTACAAAGATATTTGATTCTGTATCATTGGCAAGAGAAGCAGTATTTGAATCCTTTGAAATAATGAAATTTAAAGCTTAGATTATAAAAATGAATGAATCTATGCGTTGTATCATTATAAATGCGAAGGTAACAGGGGCTTAGATAACTGAAACAATAAAAACGAAGAATTTAATATTACTATAACAATTAAATAAATTGGTTCCATTATAAATTAGTATCTTTATAAAAGTATTTACTATTCGGTTCGTTAGGTTAATTATTGTAAAACAGTGCTCCTTAAATGAAGAGCAGAAATGAGGGAAAATATGATAAGAACAAGATATGAAATGGCAAAACAGATTTATGGTAAGCTTGGTGTTGACACGGATAAGGCATTAGAAACACTAAAGGGAATTTCGATTTCCATGCACTGCTGGCAGGGAGACGATGTAACAGGTTTTGATAACGATGGACCTTTATCTGGCGGAATTCAGACAACAGGAAGTTATCCTGGAAAGGCAAGAAACCCAGAAGAGTTAATGGCAGATATCGATATGGTATTATCCTTGGTACCAGGAAAACATAAAATCAATTTACATGCTAATTATGCAATATTTGAAAAAGGTGAGTTTGCAGATCGTGATAAGTTAGAGCCAAAACACTTTGCAAAATGGGTAGAATTTGCAAAGAAGAGAGGACTTGGTTTAGATTTTAATCCAACTTTCTTCTCACATCCAAAGGCAGGTCAATTCACTCTTTCCTCCCCAGATGACGAAATTCGTAAGTTCTGGATTGATCATGGAAAAGCTTGTATCCGCATCTCTGAGTATTTTGCAACGGAATTGGGTCAGCCATGTGTTATGAATATCTGGATACCAGACGGATATAAGGATATTCCAGCGGATCGTCTTTCTCCAAGAGCACGCTTTAAAGATTCTCTTGATCAGATTCTTAGCATTGATTATGATAAGAAGAAAGTTATTGTTGCCCTAGAATCTAAGGTATTTGGTATTGGTATGGAGTCATACACCGTAGGTTCTAGTGAATTCTGCATTAACTATGCAGCGAAGAATGGAATCTTAAGCCTTATGGATAATGGTCATTACCATCCAACAGAGGTGGTTTCTGATAAGATTTCTTCGATGTTATTATTTGCAGATAAAATTGCACTACATGTAACAAGACCAGTTCGCTGGGATAGTGACCATGTTGTTTTATTCGATGATGAAACAAGAGAAATTGCAAAAGAAGTAATCAGAAATGATGCACTTGACCGTGTTATCTTAGCACTTGATTTCTTTGATGCAAGTATTAACCGTGTTGCAGCATGGACGATTGGTATGAGAAATTTACAAAAATCCTTATTATATGCATTATTAACACCAAACGATAAGCTAAAGAAACTTCAGAATGAAGGTAAATTTACAGAACTTTTAATGCAACAAGAAGAGTTAAAATCTTATCCATTCGGTGATATTTGGGATTATTTCTGTGAAGTAAATAATGTACCTGTAAAAGAAGAGTGGTATGCTACAGTATCTCTTTACGAAGAAGAAGTTTTATTAAAGAGACAGTAGAATATTAAATAATTTCTCATAATACTTTGAAACAATACCAGATCTGTGGACAGATTTGGTAAAATGGGGCTGGTGCATGTGTACCAGCCTTACTATTCATAACAAGTGAAAAATCTACGAAGAATGTTTATTCTTGCTTCATAATGTTAGATGGACAAAATTCTCAGGGTTAACTATAATAAGGGTAAGTAATGATCGAAATGAGCAACAAGATTATATCCTTTAGCTAAATAAGAGTTAACTTTCCAATGCGTAAAAGTTAAAGTAATACGCGGAGCAGAAATGAGGTTATAGATGAACCAAGAATTGATTCAGATTCTTTCTCAGATTACGGAAGAGGAAAAACGTATTTTAAACGTAAAAAAGGAAGTAGAAAAAGAACGATACACCTCGAGCAAGGATTTTGTGATTCAGAAAAATAAGATGTTAGAAGAAGAACAACTAATTACAATTCGTCCGCATACTCGCTTTATCGATTTCCCCAAACATAAACATGATTATATTGAAGTAGTTTATGTCTGTAAGGGATCTTTAACCCACACTATAAACAATGTTCCAGTAGTACTTGAGGAAGGGGACATATTATTTCTTAATCAACATATTTACCATGCAATTAAGGAGGCTGGGAAAGAGGATATCGCAATTAATTTAATCATCTTACCACATTTTTTTGATGTGAGTTTTTCGATGATTCAAAAAGACAATGTATTAGCGGACTTTTTAGTAGGTATCTTAAGAAATGCTTCTCATAAAGAGCAATATCTACATTTTAAAGTTAAGGGAATTCTTGAAATAGAAAATTTACTAGAAAATCTTGTGTATTCCTTGGTTCATGATGCCTCCAATAACGACATGATTAATCAACGTGTGATGGGACTTTTATTTTTGTATTTGGTTAAATACTCGGATTCATTAAAAGCTGGATCTCCCAATAGTTATGAAGATGTTATTGCTAAGGCAGCTGTCAATTATATTGATATAAATTATAAGACAGCAAGCTTAACAGAATTAGCAGAGAAGCTATGCTTATCGCTATCATCCTTAAGTAGATTAATAGCAAGTAAAACGGGGAAATCATTCAGAGAGTTATTGCAGGAGAAACGATTTGAAGTTGCCATATCACTTCTAGCAGAGACGAATCTGTCAATTACTGATATTGTAGTAGCAGTAGGATACGAGAATAACAGCTTCTTTCATCGTAAATTTAGGGAACGATATCATATGTCACCAAAGGAATACCGAGAAAAAAATAGGAGGATTAGATAATGGTACGGAAAGCATTTAAAATGCAATTATTTGAAGGACAAGCAAAAGAATATGAGAAACGCCACAATGAATTATGGCCTGAAATGAAAGAAATGATTCATGAGTATGGTGGAAGCAATTATACTATATTTTTAGATGAAGAAACCAATGTGCTATATGGTTACATAGAATTAGAGGACGAAGAAAAGTGGGATAAAACTGCAGAGACTGAGATTTGTAAGAAATGGTGGGCTTTTATGGCTGACATTATGGAAACAAATCCAGATAATAGTCCGGTAAGTGTTTCATTAAAGAATGTATTTCATCTGGATTAAAAATAGAGGGAGCAGAGGGAGAAGATCCCTGTGCTTCTTTAGAGTTTATTTGGACGAAATTACAACATATTTCATTTACATATTGACAAATTTAAAATTTAAAGTAAAATTGAGTTTGAAAAAGAAACAGGGGTGCCAAATGAATTTGGCTGAGATTAGAACTACGAAAATGTTCTTGACCCTACAACCTGATCTGGATCATGCCAGCGGAGGGAGTTTTATTGCTTTTATTTTTGAGTTATAACTCCCTTTGGATATCAAAGGGAGTTTTTTTAGTTTATAGGAAATTGCATTGTAACTACCTATAAATTAATTATTTTGCAAGTTGTATTCAAATAAAAGAAAAATACTCCACTTGTGATGCAAATTCGCTTCGCAAACCTTATCCATTTCTAATACTGAGCGTAAAATAAACGTTCTTACGCTCAGTAAGTTTTAAATCTGCATTGCTATAAAAACTATGAAGTAGCGCAGATAGTCACTATAGTGTGAAAGAAAATACCACTTTTACACTAAATAATTTATGGGGCCTTAGAGTGGTTTCATGTTGGGTAGTGAGAAAATTAAAGTAGTATTCGCTTTTTAACAGTATGCTATCTGCAGTAAGCAGATATGATATGCAAGGAGTGGCTGCGAAATGGATTTTCATACACGTATACCCGCAAGAAAGGAGATTAAAAAATGAATGCAAGTGTAGCAATTCAAACATTACCAGTAGCAAAGAATGATGAAGATTTAATTCGTATCGTAGATGAGGTGATAGCCTACATCAAAAGTACCGGTTTAAATTATTATGTTGGACCATTTGAAACAGCCATTGAAGGTGATTATGATGAACTAATGGATATTGTAAAAGAATGCCAACATATTGCAATCCGTGCCGGTGCACCTTCTGTAGCAGCCTACATAAAGGTTACCTATCGTCCAGAAGGAGATGTATTAACGATTGAGAAAAAAGTTACGAAACACCATCAGAACTAAACTACCTTCCTTTAGTGCAATATTTGGAATCTTAGCCCTTTGGCAGATAGTCTCAAGCATTGGTTGGGTGCCAAAGTATATGCTTCCATCTCCGGTAGATGTTGTTCTAGCGTTCGTAAAAGAGTTCCCCCTCTTAATGTCACATATGAGGGTAACCTTGGTGGAAGCATTTTTTGGCTTATTATTAGGGACTCTTCTGGGATTTACAATTGCAGTTTGGATGGAGAGGTTTCCGAAAGTTTATCAAGCGTTCTATCCAGTAATTGTTATAACGCAAACCGTACCTACCGTTGCGATAGCGCCTCTGTTAGTGTTGTGGTTAGGTTATGGAATGGCTCCCAAAATAGTACTAATTATCATAGTAACGTTTTTCCCTATCACAGTAGGGCTCTTGGATGGATTTCATTCTGCGGACAAGGATGCTATTCAGTTGTTGCGTTCTATGGGAGCAACGAAATTCCAGATATTTCGTCAAATCAAATTACCTAGTTCATTAAGTTATTTTTTTGCTAGCTTAAAAATATCTGCATCTTATTCCGTTGTAGGTGCGGTAATTTCGGAATGGCTCGGCGGTTTTCATGGGCTCGGAGTTTATATGACGCGAGTAAAAAAATCCTATGCTTTCGATAAAATGTTTGCGGTTATTTTCTTGATATCAGCGATAAGTCTTTTGTTAATGAAGCTGGTGGGTTACTTAAAAAAACGATGCATGCCTTGGGAAGAGAAATAAAGTTAGCAATTAGAATGTATGAACGGAAAAATCGCAAGAATGAAATTACAACCATGTAAATTTATATAACTTTTTAAATAGTTACTTATCAATAATTTATATTAATTTAAAGCAAAGATAAGAAATAGTTCTTAAAAGAAAGTGGGAAAACTAATGAAATATAATAAATTGAAGCGTATCCTTGCTTTGATCTTAGCAGCTACTACGCTTACAACAATGACAGCCTGTGGGAAAAAAGATAATGATGTAAGTAATAATAATTCAAAAGATTTAGAAAAGATCACCTTCGTATTAGACTGGACTCCAAATACAAATCACACAGGTCTATATGTAGCTCAAGCAAAAGGATATTTTGCAGAAGAAGGCCTTGATGTAACGATCGTTCAGCCGCCAGAAGATGGAGCAGCAGCATTGGTTGCGAGCGGCAAGGCACAGTTTGGAATCTCTTGTCAGGATACAATTACTCCAGCAATTGTGGGGGATTCTACCTTACCAATTACAGTATGTGCTGCCTTAGTACAGCATAATACCTCAGGTATTGTAAGCCGAAAGGGAGAAGGTATGGATACCCCAAAGGGCTTAGAAGGAAAAAATTATGCAACTTGGGATTTGGATGTTGAAAAAGCTATGTTGAAAAATGTAGTTGAAGTAGATGGCGGTGATTTTAGTAAAGTGAATTTAATACCAAGTACAGTAACGGATGAAGTAACTGCACTTCAAACAAAATCGGTCGATGCGATTTGGATATTTTATGCTTGGGGAGGAATTGCAACTAAGGTGAAGGGGTTAGAGACGGATTATTTTGCTTTTAAAGACATCAACCCAGTCTTTGATTACTATACACCAGTTGTTATTGCAAACAATGAATTCCTTAAGAAAGATGCTGATACAGCAAAAGCATTTTTCTGTGCCTTAAAGAAAGGTTATGAATATGCAATTGAGAATCCTAAAGATGCAGCAGAACTCTTACTTAAAGCTGTACCCGAATTAGATGCAGACCTTGTGAACGAGAGTCAAGTTTGGCTATCTAAGGAATATAAAGCGGAGGAAAAACGTTGGGGATACATTGATCCAAACCGCTGGAATGCCTTTTATAACTGGCTAAATGATAATAATCTAGTCGAAATTAATATCCCTGAAAATACTGGTTTTACAAACGAGTATTTACCAGAATAGGAATTAAAATGGATAAACTAACAATTCGGAATATCTCCAAATCATATGGAGATAAAGCAGTATTAAAGAATGTCTCAGTGGTATTAAAGGAAAATGAGCTGGTTTGTCTGCTTGGTGTCAGTGGGGCAGGTAAAACAACGCTTTTTAATATTATAGCAGGATTATTAGAACCAGATAAAGGTGAAGTTCTACTGGATGGTAAAGATATTACAAATCAAGCAGGTAATATCAGCTATATGCTTCAAAAGGATCTTTTACTGCCATATAAGACTATTGAGGATAACGTTTCATTGCCACTGATTATAAAGGGAATGAAAAAGCGAGATGCCAGGGATAAAGTAGCAGATTATTTTGAGGAATTCGGGCTGGAAGGTACACAAAAGCTCTATCCTGCCAGTTTATCCGGTGGTATGAGACAACGAGCTGCACTTCTTAGAACCTATTTATTTTCAGATAAGATTGCTTTATTAGATGAACCATTTAGTGCTCTTGATATGATAACCAAAGGGAAAATTCATCGTTGGTATCTTGATATCATGGAAAAGATAAAACTTTCCACGTTATTTATTACCCATGATATTGATGAGGCTATTCTGTTATCGGATCGTATTTATCTTCTAACAGGTGAACCGGGACAGATTACGAAGGAAATCATTATGAAGGAAAAACGTCCAAGAGACGAAGAATTTTTGTTAAGTTCAGAATTTCTTAGGTATAAGAAGGAAATATTGGAGAGTTTACAGGAGTAAATATAATATAAGTGATGTAACATGAAAAAAGCTCTCTATTATTTTCGTTGAGGATGCATTGTAAATGAAATAATAAGAAAAAACAATTTATTATTTCGTTGAAGATGTATTGTAAATCGATACAAAAAGAAAAGAAACAGAATATTATTTGGTTACTGCCTTTACTTTATCTAGAATACTGATTGTAGTGCTCTATATAAATGCAAGGCAGTTTCTTTTTAATTTAACTTTTTAATCAGCATATCGTTTAAAATTTAGCAAAAACTTTGCCCTTTTGTCGAATTGACGTTCCATACCCAGTAGTTTACAATGGTCTTAAGAATATAAGTTATAAGCTTATAAAAGAGTTGAAACGAGGATTAGTAATTGAATAAAGAACAAATTTTAAAAAAGTACTATGGTTATGACTCCTTTCGAGATGGACAGGAGGAGTTGATAAACAGTATTTTAGCAGGCAAGGATACGTTTGGTATTATGCCAACGGGAGCAGGAAAATCAGTGTGTTTTCAAGTCCCTGCGCTAATGCTTTCTGGAATAACACTAGTAGTATCACCATTAATTTCTTTAATGAAGGATCAAGTAGGTACCTTGAATCAAATGGGAGTCCATGCGGCATACTTAAACAGCTCTTTAACTGCAAATCAATATCGACTAGCGTTATCCTATGCGAAAGAAGGACGATATAAAATTATCTATGTAGCACCTGAGAGATTATTAACAGAGGAATTTCTTGAATTTGTGAGGGATGTTGAGATTTCAATGTTAAGTATTGATGAGGTACATTGTGTATCCCAATGGGGACAAGATTTTCGTCCAAGTTATTTAAAAATCATTGATTTCGTAAATCAGTTACCAGTACGTCCAATCGTTAGTGCATTTACCGCTACTGCTACGAAAGAAGTGAAAGAGGATGTAATCCGATTACTTGGATTACAGCGTGCTACGGTAGTTACGACTGGATTTGACCGTAAGAATTTATATTTTGCAGTAAAAAGTCCTAAAGATAAATATGCTGAGCTTGTTTCCTATCTGAAGGAACATCAGAATATGAGTGGTGTCATTTATTGTGCTACGAGAAAAGCCGTGGAGGAAGTAGCGCAGCGTTTAGAAATTGAAGGATATCCGGTAACTAGATACCATGCGGGATTAAGTGATGTCGAAAGGCATCAAAATCAGGATGATTTTATCTATGATGTGAAACCAATTATGGTGGCAACAAATGCATTTGGAATGGGAATAGATAAGTCGAATGTAAGGTTTGTCATTCATTATAACATGCCAAAAAACATAGAAAGCTATTATCAAGAGGCTGGACGCGCGGGAAGAGATGGGGGGCGTGCAGAATGTATTCTGTTATATGGTGGACAAGATGTGATTACGAATCAGTTATTTATAGAAAATAATCGCGAGAATGAAGAATTAACTGGTGAATTGTTAGAGGCAGTAAAGATAAGAGATCGGGAACGCTTAAAGAAAATGACATTTTATTGCTTTACGAATGACTGTCTTCGTCATTATATTTTAGAGTATTTTGGTGAGAAAGCAGAGCCAACTTGTGACGATTGTTCCAATTGCTTATCGGAATTTGAAATTATTGATATAACCGAAATCAGTATAAAATTAATTCAGTGTGTATTAGAAACGAGGCAACGGTTCGGGTTAATGACGATTGTTGATACCGTACATGGCAGTAAGTCTGCGAAAATAAAGCAGTTTCGTCTTGACGAATATGCATGCCATAATTCATTATCAGATATAACGATACCAAGATTACGGCAGATTATGAATCATCTTGTACTAAGTGGTTATTTATTGCTAACAAATTCGGAATATTCCATCTTGAAAGTAACAGATAAAGCAAAAGAATTATTAGAACATAGAGATGCGATTGAACTAAAGGTTTCTAAGGAACGAGAAAGGAAGGCGAAAAGCACCGAAACACGAAGTAAGAAAAAAGCTGTGTATTCATTGGATACGAATGATGAACTATTTGAAGAACTTCGTGTCTTACGTCTATCAATCGCTAGAAAAGAAAAAGTTCCACCTTATATAATATTTGGAGATAAGACATTACTCCAGATGAGTCAGTCTTTACCAACTAGTAAAGAAGAAATGCTTGAAATTACTGGGGTTGGTGAAGTAAAGTATGAAAAATATGGTGCTCAATTTGAAGATGAGATCCGTAGGTTTCAAAGTAATAAGAAGATAATAAATAGTTAAACAGGTGGGCTGTTATGCCCACCTGTTTCGTATTACTAGGCAATAAGGAAGACTATAAAAGAAAATGCTAGAGTATACGAGTTTTTTTCGTACACCCTAACATTTATTATAGAGTCTATATATCAATAACGAAAAAATGTTAAAGTTCTAACAGTTAGTAAAATTGCACTAATATTTATTTTAAAATAAGAATAAAGTATTAAAATAGTAGCAAAATGATAAGATATAAATGTTTTTTTATATATATAAATGTTATATTTAGAACAAAGAATATTGCATTAATAGTGCATATGTGCTATAATTGGAACTAAATAATACTGGAATAAAATGAGAAACAAAGCTTAATAAGTAATATTTGATGACATTTTTATTGTAAAAGATCTAGTCAATGCATTTATGATGCATGATGTAGAGGATTATCATGTGGTTATGCATTGCCTGAACTCGATGCGAGCAAAGGATGGCTTGGTGACGGCACCGAAACACCAATTGCTGTTACGGATAATAAGGTGGAGAATCCGGATAGTAAATATGTGTGGGATCTTAATGTTTCAGGGGATCAGGTGATTTTGACGGATTCTAAAGGACAGAAAATTATGCCAAAAGCTGCGGCTACGAATGGAATAATGGAAGGTAAATATACATGGATATTTGTAGAAGAGAGCGTTGGGATCTTTACGATTAACTCAACAGCTGAAGATGCTGTAATTTTAGCAAGCAATAAAACCTTAAATAGTGGAGATAATAAATTTAGAGCTTATAAAGTTGGGACGGTATCAGGTGCTCCAAGTACTTATTTTTCTAAATTTACTCTATACAAACTAGATGATGGCATACCATCAGGACCTGTAAAAACAGCAACACCGCAAGCAAGTAAGCCGTCTGGCGTAGTTGCCTCTGGAAGTGCTATTACACTCTCCTGTACAACAACAGATGCGAGCATTCAGTATCGTGCTACGACTGTTTCTCCTTCTGCAATTTGGGTAGATTATATAGAGCCGATTATAATTAACAGTGATACAAGAATTGAGGCAAAGGCTACAGCACCGGAGTATTTAGAAAGTGATATTGTAGTATTTAATTATGTGCTAGCAAAAGAACCGGAAGTAGACCCAGGTTTATTTGATCCGATTCCTGTAATTCCCGAAGGTGCAATATCTGTATTAGAGGCCAGTCAACTAAGCAGCGGTCAAGTTACTGTAGTGGGACAACTTGTTTACCGATACGGCAACTATAATGCGGTGAATACTGCGATTTTAGAAGATGTCATTAATGGACAGATTTATGCACTGCAGATATTTAATGCCCTATCCGACTACAAAATCGGAGATGTTGTAAAACTAACCGGAACAATGGGGGAATATGGGGGAGTTCCTCAGTTAAGCAACCCTTCAAAAATAGAAGTACTCACACCGGCTGCAAATACTCAGTTGATTCCTGCGCAGAAATTCACTTCATTTAATGAATTGATGGCGGTTAAGGATTCCTTGTTATCGGAATGGGTAGTAATTAAGGATGTAACACTTGGTACATATAGCAGCAGTGCAAGCACAAAGGTTACGGATAGCAATGGAGTAAGCATGGATATATACCGTGCAGCAACCTATCCAATCGGAGTAACAGCCGGCGAAAAGGTCGATCTGTATGCATGTGTATCCAAACATACTACGACTGATCAGCTTCGTGTCGGTTATTCCACTGATTACGTTATATCAAATGATATGAAAGCTCCGATAATAACATTACCTACTTTCGAGAAGGCGGAGTTAGGAAAAGATTATAAAATATCAATAACAATTACAGATAATGTAGCAGTATCCGATGCAGATTTAACTTATACAGTAAATCAGGTACCTACTAAGGTGGCTTTGGCACAGAGCGCTGCTGATAGTACAAAATGGGAAGTAACCATACCTGGAAGCACATTTACTGCAGGCGTTTCTAGCTATACTGTTCTTGTAACTGCCAGAGACAAGGCAGGCAATGAGGCAACCAGCAGCGTAATAATGATTTCTGTAGTAGATGAACCTCAGGTTACGAAAGTTACACCTGAACGTAATGGAAAAATAGTGGATGAAAAGAGACCGCTTATTAGCATAGCTGCAATAAATCTTGGATTGGCTCCAACTGCAAAGCTTACGTTAAAATCAGGAGAGACTGTTACTTTAAATGCTGTTAACATGAGCTATTCTGGCGAAACCTTTTCCTATACTCCGTCCAAGGATCTAGCAGATGCTCGTTATACAGCATCCGTAGTGATTACCCGTGCAGATGGAAAAGCTATAACCTATGAGTGGCCATTTACCGTAGGTACACCAAAATATAGCTTATACTTTGGACAATTACATAGTCACACAACTTATTCCGATGGTTCTGGTTCCTTAGATGAAGCACTTAATTATATTAATAAAATTAGCAAGGGTGATAATATTGATTTCGTAGCATTTACAGATCACTCTAACTATTTTGATAAATCAGGTGCGGCTAACCCAGAAGCTTCTCTTTATAATAAGAGTTTGATGACGGCAGAAAGTCAAAAAATATGGAATGAATATAAGAATAAAATTGCTGATTTTAATGCATCTTCAACAAACAGAGGAGTGATTGCCCTCGGTGGTTTTGAAATGACTTGGTCAGGCGGACCGGGACATATGAACACCTGGAACACAGAAGGTATTGTCAGCCGTAATAACACAATCTTGAACAACAAAACAAATGATGCCGGAATGAAAGCTTATTATACTTTATTAAGCCAACCAGAAGGTGCTAATTCTGTCAGTCAGTTTAATCACCCAGGCAAAACATTTGGTACCTTTAGCGATTTTGCTTATTGGGATCCTACCATTGATTCCCGTATTACTTTACTTGAAGTTGGTAATGGAGAAGGCGCAATCGGCAGCGGCGGGTATTTCCCATCTTATAATTATTACACCATGGCATTGGATAAAGGATGGCATGTTGCGCCAACTAATAATCAGGATAATCATAAGGGTAAATGGGGAAATGGAAACGATGCCCGTGATGTTATCATTACCGACAACTTTACGGAACAAGGTATTTATGATGCATTAAAGGCGCGTAAAGTATATGCAACGGAAGATAAGAATTTAGAGATTACCTATACTGTAAATGATGAATTAATGGGAAGTATCATAAAGGAAGTACCTAAAAGTCTTGATTTAAAGGTAACATTAAGTGATGCGGACGATATAATTCAAAAAGCAGAGGTAATTGCAAACAGTGGACGTATTGTCCATACCTGGGATGTAAATGCTCAGAGCAAAGAACTTAGCGTAACACTTAGTCCAGAATATAGCTACTATTATATCAGAGTAACAGAAAAGGATGGAGACCTTGCAGTAACGGCACCGGTATGGATTGGTAATGCAAAGGTGTTTGGTATCTCCAATGTAGAAAGTGACACAATAATACCGGTTACCGATGAACCAATGACGGTAAAAACTACTTTATTCAACAGTGAATCAACAGATATTACTATTAAGTCTATGGCTTATAGTTTAGATGGAAAAATTATTGATTTAAAAACGAGTGTAGGTACTGTTGCAAAAGGAACGACTCAGGTAATTAACTATTCGTTTAAACCTACCAAAGCAAAGGTACAGACCCTAAATGTTGAAGTTGTTATGACCTTAGATGGCATTGACTACAGCTTTACAAAGGACCTTAGCTTAGATGTGAGAGATGCTAATAAGCTGGTATACATAGGAATTGACGGAAGTCATTTTAATGAATATGTGGCTGGTAATTACAAAGATTCTATGGGCAACTTTGGAAAACTCGCTGCAGAAAGTAATGTAAGATGTGTGGTTCTTAACACCAGTGAACAATTATTAGAGGCAGCTAAAAATGAGAATGGTAAGTATAAGATGCTTATATTAACAGCACCAAGCCGTCGTGATGGTACTAAATTAAGAAATCCATATCTCAATTACTCAGCTGGGGAGATAGCAGCAATTAAAGGTTTCTCAGAAGCAGGGGGAAGTTTAGTACTTTGTGGCTGGTCAGACTTATACGAGAATTATGGAGCTTTTCCGGCAGAGGACCATATGGCAGCACAGCAGAATAAATTATTAGAAGCAGTTGGAGCTTCTCTACGCATTAGTGATGATGGAGCTTATGATGATGTATTAAATGCTGGTGGAAGTGAAGCCAATAAAGCAAGATTATATTTATCCACCTATAATTGGGAGAATCCATTTACACAAGGTATTGAATTCGATAAAGATAATCCAAATGATAATATGCATTCACAACTCTTTAGTCAATATGGTGGCGGTACAATTCATGTGGTAGATAAGAATGGAAATGCTACCTCTACACTACCAGAGAATATTTCTCCAATTGTATGGGGACATAGTACTACCTATTCAAAGGATTGCGATAATGATCATCTTGGTGGAAGCGCTATACCAAAATATGAATATGCACAAGGTGATAATCGTCTGATGGTACTTGCAAGTGAGACTGTGACACATGCAAATGGAACTCAATCACTAGTGATTGTAGATGGTGCAGCATTTATGAGTAATTTTGAAATCCAAGCTACATTAGATAATACTGTAGAAAAAAATTATTCAAATTATACAATTTTACAAAACTTAATCCAGTATGCAAATCCGACACAGATTGATAAGATTGCAGATGTACAAAAAGAAGCAGAAGAAGGTGTTAAATTTTCAGTAGAAGGTATCGTAACTTCCAATGCTTCTGGATATGATAAGCCTACTGCATTTTTTGACTGTATCTATCTACAGGACGAAACAGCTGGTATTAATGCATTCCCAGTGGCAGGAGACTTTAAAGTTGGTCAGAAGGTTCGAATTACGGGAACATCTTCTTCTTATCAGGGAGAAAGACAGTTAAATGTTAGCAGTATATCCCTGGTAGATAGTAATATTACAAAAATAGAACCTAAAGAAGTAACTGCAAAGCAGATTAATGATAGAACATACCTTGGAAGCCTTGTAAAGATTTCAGGAAAGGTAACAAAGGTTGAACTTGAAAACGGAGCTGTCCAGACGATTCTTGTTCAGGATAACGCTGGAAACACTGCTCGTATCTTTATTGATGGCTATATTACAACCGACAAGGAAATTATAGATTTAGTTGTTGGAAGCTTGATTACTGCTGTTGGTCTGTCCTCTTATGATAATACCTTTGATGGTCTTGCAGCGCGTATTCGTATTAGAGATCGTGGGGATATTGTATGTAAGCGTGATGATACACCAACACCAACATCAACACCAACACCAACGCCTACGACAACACCAACGCCAACACCGAAACCTGAGGGTCAAACTGTAATAACAGTTGATAAAGCAGAAGTTACCATCGTGGGTGGAAAAGCAAATGTAAAAATAATAATCAGTGAAGAAGTCCTGAAAGATGTGGTGAAAAATGGTAATAAAAACATTACAATTTCATTAGGGAAAGAAGTATTAAAGGATATTATATCGAATAGCCAGGTTAAAAAGGGTATAGTAATCGACTTGTCCATTCCTTCTGTTAAAGATGCAAATGTGAATAACATTGTATTAAGTAAAGATACATTGTTATTAGCAAAGAAATCCGGACAGAAGCTTACTATCAATGTAGCATTTGGAAAGGGTTACACAGTTGATATTCCTGTATCTGAACTGAAGAAAGTTGCATTTGTTTCAAAAGATCTGAATATAGCAGTTACCTTGAAGAAAGATACGAAAGCAGCTGCAAAATCAGTAGGAATCCTTTCCGTAGGAACGGAAGGTAAGTTAACAACAGGTATGGTAGTTACAGTGCCTGTGAAAGGTACACTTTCCTTATCAGCAGATAAAAAGGTATATATTTACCATAAAAATGCTAAGACCGGTGCATTGGAAGAAATGCCAAACAATCCAAGAACCGTAGCAGCGGATGGTACCATAAAACTTTCTACCCTAAGCGGAGGAGATTTTGTTATTTGCACAGCGAAGGTAAAGGATGCAGTAACATTAGTAGACAGGGTGAAAGTAACCGTTGAATCTACCGTTGCTAAAGGTGAAAAAATCAATGTAAAGGTAGCTCTTCCACAGGAATTAGCGCGAGTTACTGCATTTACAAAAGGTGATCCGGTTGGTCAGGAAGAAGTAAAGGTAACATATAAAGTAAGCGATAAGAATATTGCAACTGTATCCAGTAATGGAACTATTACTGCTAAGAAGAAAGGAACCATTAAGTTAACAGTTGTAATTACCTTAGAGAATGGAGAAAAGAAGAACTTTAACAAAACTATCAAAGTAAACTAGTAGATTGTAAACAGGTATAAGACTTAATTTATAAAGGGCTGCCACACTAGTGTAGTGTGGCATTCCTTGTTAGGTATTTGCTTAGTATTAAGAGGGGGATACTATATGAAAAAGAATCTTAAGGTGAGAATTTTAACAGCAGTGCTAATGCTGTTAGTATTTATAGGTGCAGCTGTAATTTTAAACCGCCCGAATCCGGATGCAGTGCTATCTTCTGCTAGGAAACGAACGTTCGCGGTTGCAAAGGTTACAGATATATTAAGGGATAATGCATCACCGGACACTTGGACAGAAGGAAGACGTATTGGGGAACAGCAATTGGAAGTAAAGGTTCTTACGGGTAAACATAAGGGAGCTGTTCTGGAAACGATTAACTACTTAAATGCATATTATAATGTTGACGCAAAGCTTGGGACTAGGATTATTGTCCGACTGGACTATAATGATGCGGGAGATCTGTATGTAGTGTCTATTCCTAATTATGATCGAAGTAGCGTATTGATTATAGCTATAATTGTATTTGCTATACTCATGATGTTAGTAGGCGGAAAGCAGGGAGCAAGAGCATTACTTGGATTGCTGTTTACTTTGCTGAGTCTTTGGTTTATTTTGATTCCTCTAGTTCTAAAAGGAGTTTCTCCGATTTTAGCTACTATATTGATTGCTGCATTTACCAGTGCGGGTGCATTACTAATGCTGACTGGATATACAAAGAAGACATTTTGTGCACTCTTAGGATGTGTTGGAGGTGTTATAGCAGCTGGAATTTTTGCGTGGATTATAACGACTTTGACACCGATGAACGGATTTAATATGTCAGAGGCAGAGGAACTGGTAATACGGGCTTCGGACTCGCCATTGAAAATCAGTGGTTTGCTGATTAGTGGTATTCTTCTTTCAGCACTTGGGGCATTGATGGATACCTCCATGTCCATTGTATCTGCTCTTCATGAGGTCTATGAGCAAAATCCTTCCATATCCAAAAAGCAGATATTTCGCTCTGGAATGAATATCGGACGGGATACCATGGGAACGATGGCAAATACATTGATACTTGCATTTGTTGGATCGGCGTTCAACCTATTGATTTTATTTCAGGTATATGATTATCCGATGATTCAAATACTAAATAGTGATATGATGGTAACTGAAATAATTCAGGGAATCGCAGGATCGGTAGGTATTATTGCAACCACACCATTAGTTTCTATTCTATGTGCTGCAATATTTCGATTAAAGGGAGATAAAATATTATCGCGTTAAATTTTACTTATACCCCTTTTAAATTTAGTAATTTATTGATACAATTATTAAACAATATTTACACCTCCTAGTGATTTGTTTGTCATTGACTGACACTGGGAGGTTTATCTTTTATTATAAAAGAAAATGCTAGAGTATATGAGTTTTTCATACACTCTGACATTTGTTAAAAATGCACTAAAAATTATTCGAAAAATAGAATAATATATCGAATATGTAGAGCAATGATAAGATATAAACATTTTTGTATATATATAAATGTTATATTTAGGACGAATAGCATTGCATTAATTGTGCATATGTGCTATAATTGGAACTGTTCAACATTTGGAATAAATTGTAAATAACTAAATAAATTTTTTGATGATTTTTTATTACAAACGATCTACTCATGTGATCTATGATGCAAGATGTAGACAATTATAATACAGCAGATAAGTTGATTATAAGTAATAAAAATGTCATCATTCAAAAAGGATGTGACGTTAGAAATCACGTCCTTTTTTCTTGTCAAGTAATCGTTTTATACTATTGGATGATTTGGGTACACCCGGAAAAGATTTCTTTCAGAAGTATAGGAAATATTTAACAGATATAAATATTCCTCTGTTTTTAAGTGAAGTTGTATAAGTGTTTCATATGATTTTACCACGAGCAGGGAGGAAATTTATATAAACGTAGTAAGAAACATAATATAATTAAGGAGGAAAGTAATGAAAAAAAATGCAAAACGGTATTTGGCAGTGCTATTGAGTATCATAATGGTATTCTCAATAAGTCCTGTCAAAAGTTATGCAAATGAGGCTGCTAGCACTTTTGTGAGAATAAATAGTGCAGCAGAACTTACTACAGATAAGTATGTAATGGTAGTAAATACTGGATATGCAGTGGGGGCCCTGGATAGTGGATGGCTTGGTTCTACTCAAGTTAGTTCTATGGATGACAAGGTAATTAATCCAGGCAGTTCCTTGGTATGGGACCTTTCTGTTTCAGGGACAAGTGTTACTTTAACTGATGCAAACGGAAAAAAGGTTAAGCCATCTGGTGGTAACGCTAATGGAATAGCTGAGGGAGGCTATGCATGGGCGTTTGAATTTAATAACGGAACGTTTAGATTTAAGGGAACCGGAGCAGATACCGTGACTTTAGCTAGTAATAAAGGCTCTGATAACAAGTTTAGGGCTTATAAAAATGATACGGTAACAGGTTCACCAGCGGGTTATCCTTCTAATTTTACTCTGTACAAGTTAGATAGCGGTAATCCGTCAGGACCTGTAAAAGTAGCAACACCGCAAGCAAGCCCGGCATCTGGAGCAGTCGTTTCCGGAAGTGTTATTACACTTTCCTGCGGAACACCGAGTTCGAGCATTCAGTATCGAGTTACGACTGTTTCACCTTCTGCGATTTGGGTGGACTACGCAGATCCTATCATAATTAATGGTGATACAACAATTGAGGCAAAAGCAACAGCACCGGATTATGAAGAAAGTGATATCGCTGTATTTCATTATGTGATTTCTGAGGATCCAGTAGACCCAGAAATATTTGATCCGATTCCTGTAATTCCGGAAGGTGCAATATCGGTATTAGAGGCAAGTAAACTAAGCAGCGGTCAAGTTACTATAGTGGGACAGCTTGTTTACCGGTACGGTGATTATGACAAGGTAACGACTGTGATTCTGGAAGATGTCATTGATGGGAAAATTTATGCACTGCAGATATATAATACTCTATCCGAGTATAAGATTGGTGATGTTGTAAAACTAACAGGAACAATGGGAGCATATGGGGGAGTTCCTCAGTTAACCAACCCTACAAAAATAGAAATACTCACACCGGCAGCAGATACTCGGTTGATTCCTGCACAGAAATTCACTTCATTTAATGATTTGATGGCTGTAAAGGATTCCTTGCTATCGGAATGGGTGTTAATTAAGGGTGTAACACTTGGTACCTATAGCAGCACCGCAAGCACAAAGGTTACGGACAGCTATGGAGGTAGCATGGATATATACCGTGCAGCGACCTATCCAAGCGGCGTAACAGCCGGAGAAAAGGTTGATTTGTATGCATGTGTATCCAAATATACTACGACTGATCAGCTTCGTGTCGGTTCCAGCACTGATTATGTTGTAGCAAATGATACGAAAGTTCCAACGATAACAATGCCTACTTTTGAGAATGCGGAGTTAGGAATAGATTATAAGATATCAATAACAATTACAGATAATGTAGCAGTATCCGATGCAGATTTAACCTATACAGTGAATCAGGTATCTACTAAGGTGGCATTGGTACAGAGTACAACTGATAACACGAAATGGGAAGCAACCATTCCTGGAGGCACATTTACTAAAGATGTTTCCAGCTTTACCGTTTTTGTAACTGCCAGAGATAGGGCAGGAAATGAGGCTACCAGTGACGTAAAAACAATTTCTGTAGCAGACGCACCTCAGGTTACGAAAGTAACACCTGACCGTAATGAATATACAGGGGTTGAAAAGAGACCGCTTATTAGCATAACTGCAACTAATCTTGGAACGGCTCCAACCGCAAAGCTTACACTAAAGACAGGAGCGACGGTTATATTAGACGCTGCCACTATGAGTTATTCTGGCGGAACCTTTTCCTATAAGCCATCTAAGGATCTGGCTGATGCATCTTATACAGCATCCGCAGTGATTACCCGTGCAGATGGAAAAGCCATAACCTATGAGTGGCCATTTACCGTAGGTACGCCAAATTATAAATTATACTTTGGACAATTACATAGTCATACAACTTATTCGGATGGTTCTGGCTCTTTAGATGAAGCACTTAATTATATTAATAAAATTAGCAAGGGTGATAATATTGATTTTGTTGCATTTACAGATCACTCAAACTATTTTGATAAATCGGGTGCGGCTAACCCAGAAGCTTCACTTTTTAATAAGAGCTTAATGACGGCAGAAAGCCAAAAAATATGGAATGAATACAAGAGTAAAATTGCTAATTTTAATGCATCTCCAACAAACAGAGGAGTGATTGCTCTCGGTGGTTTTGAAATGACTTGGTCTGGCGGACCGGGACATATGAACACCTGGAACACAGAAGGTATTGTCAGCCGTAATAACGCAACCTTAAACAGCAAAACTAATGATGCCGGAATGAAAGCTTATTATGCTTTATTAAGCAAACCGGAAGGTGTTAATAGTGTTAGCCAGTTTAATCACCCAGGTAAAACATTTGGTACCTTTAGTGATTTTGCTTACTGGGATCCTGCTGTTGATTCCCGTATTACTTTACTTGAAGTTGGTAATGGAGAAGGTGCAGTCGGCAGCGGCGGATATTTCCCATCCTATAGTTATTACACCATGGCATTGGATAAAGGATGGCATGTAGCGCCTACAAATAATCAGGATAATCATAAGGGTAAATGGGGAAATGCAAACGATGCCCGTGATGTTATAATTACCGGTGACTTTACGGAACAGGGTATTTATGATGCATTAAAGGCTCGTAAAGTATATGCTACGGAATGTAAGAATTTAGAGATTACCTATACTTTAAATGGTGAATTAATGGGAAGCATCATAAATGAGGTACCTAAGAGCCTCGATTTAAAGGTAATATTAAATGATGCGAAAGATGTAATTCAAACAGCAGAGGTAATTGCAAACAGCGGACGTATTATCCATACATGGGATGTAAATGCTCAGAGTAAGGAACTTAGCGTAACACTGAAACCGGACTATAGCTACTATTATATCAGAGTAAGAGAAAAGGATGGAGACATTGCAGTAACGGCACCAGTATGGGTTGGCAGTACAAAATTGCTTGGAATTTCTAATGTAGAAAGTAGCACAAATACACCAGTTACCGGAGAAAAAATGACGGTTATAACAACCTTGTTTAACAATGAGTCTGCAGATGCAACGATTAAATCTTTGACTTATAAGTTGGATGGAACTGTTATTGATCATAAAACGGATGTAGGTAAAATTGCAAAAGGAACGACTGTTACAAACAATTATGATTTCACACCTGAAAAAGCCAAAATGCAAACCATAACCGTTGAGGCTGTTCTAGCAATTGGTGGTCTTGACTATGCCTTTACAAAGGATCTTAGTTTAGATATTAGAGATGCGAATAAACTGGTATACATAGGAATTGACGGAAGTCACTTCAATGAATATGTAGCTGGAAATTACAAAGATAACATGGGTAACTTCAGCTTGCTTGCAGCACAAAGCAATGTAAGGTGCGTAATTCTGAATACTAGTGATGAATTAATAGCGGCAGCTAAAAATACAAATGGTAAATATAAGATGCTTATATTAACAGCACCAAGTCGCCGAAATGGTACTGCGTTAAGAGAACCATATGCTACATATTCAGATAAAGAAATAGAAGCCATTAAAGGTTTCTCAGAAGCAGGCGGAAGTTTAATACTCTGCGGATGGTCAGATTTATACGAAAATTACAAACAATTCCCGGCACAAGACCATATGGCAGCACAACAGAATAAGTTACTAAAAGCAATTGGAGCGTCTTTACGTGTCAGTGATGACGGTGCTTATGATGATGTATTAAATGCAGGCGGAAGTGAAGCAAATAAAGCAAGACTATACTTAACAACTTACAATTGGAATAATCCATTTACAAAAGGTATTGTATACGATGCGGCGAATCCAAATGATAACAAGTACACACAGCTCTTCAGTCAGTATGGTGGCAGTACAATTCATGTGGTAGATAAGAATGAAAAACCTATTTCTACATTACCAGCTAATGTCTCACCTATAGTATACGGACATAGTTCTACCTACTCAAAGGATTGTGATAATGACGGTCTAGGCGGGAGTGCTATTCCAAAATATGAATATGCAAAAGGTGATAATCGTCTGATGGTGCTTGCCAGCGAGATTGTTACACATGCTAATGGAACTCAGTCACTGGTAATTGTAGACGGTGCAGCATTTATGAGTAACTTTGAAATTCAAGCTACAATTTCAGATACCAACGCTGAATTAAATTACTCAAACTATACAATTTTACAGAACGTAATCAAGTATGTAAATCCGACTCAAATTGATAAGATAGTGGATATACAAAAAGAGTCTGAAGAAGGTGTTAAATTTACGGTAGAAGGTATCGTAACCTCCAATGCTTCCGGATATGATAAGGCTACAGCATTTTTTGACTGTATCTATCTACAGGATGAAACAGCTGGTGTTAATGCATTCCCAGTGGCAGGAGACTTTAAAGTTGGTCAGAAGGTTCGTATTACGGGAACAACGTCTTCTTATCAGGGCGAAAGACAGTTAAATGTTAGCAGTATATCCTTGGTAGATAGTAGTATTACAAAAGTAGAACCTAAAGAAGTAACTGCAAAGGAGATTAATGACAGAACATACCTTGGAAGCTTTGTAAAGATTTCAGGAAAGGTTACAAAGATTGAACTTGCAAACGGAGCTGTACAAACGATTCTTGTTCAGGATGACGCAGGAGACATTGCTCGGATATTTATTGACGGTTATATTACAACCGACAAGGAAATTGAGGATTTAGCAGTTGGAAGTTTGATTACTGCTGTTGGTCTGTCCTCTTATGATAATACCTTTGATGGTCTTGCAGCGCGTATTCGTATTAGAGATCGTGGGGATATTGTATGTAAGCGTGATGAAATACCAACACCAACGCCAACACCAACGCCAACAGAAACACCAACACCAACGCCAACAGAAACGCCAACAGAAACACCAACACCAACAGCAACACCAACACCGACAGCAACACCAACGCCAACGATTGATAAGATAGTGGATATACATAAAGCAGAAGAAGGTGCTAATTTTACGGTAGAAGGTATCGTAACCTCCAATACTTCCGGATATGATAAGACTACAGCATTTTCTGACTGTATTTATCTACAGGACGAAACAGCTGGTATTAATGTATTCCAAGTGACTGGAGACTTTAAAGTTGGTCAGAAGGTTCGTATTACAGGAACAACTTCTTCTTATCAGGGTGAAAGACGGTTAAATGTTAGTAGTATATCTTTGGTAGATAGTAATATTACTAAAGTAGAGCCTAAAGAAGTAACTGCAAAGCAGATTAATGATAGCACATACCTTGGAAGCCTTGTAAAGATTTCAGGAAAGGTAACTAAGATTGAACTTGAAAACGGAGCGGTACAAACGATTCTTGTTAAGGATAACGTAGGAAATATTGCTCGTATCTTTATTGACAGTTATATTACAACCGACAAGGAAATTAAGGATTTAGCGGTTGGAAGTTTGATTACTGCTGTTGGTCTGTCCTCTTATGATGATACCTTTGATGGTCTTGCAGCGCGTATTCGTATTAGAGATCGTGGGGATATTGTATGTAAGCGTGATGATACACCAACACCAACGCTGAAACCAACACCAACACCAACAATACCTACAACGCCAGAAACACCAACAACACCTACAACGCCAACAACGACGCCAACACTAACGCCAACACCGAAGCCTGAGGGTAAAACTGTAATAACAGCTGATAAAGCAGAAATTACCATTGAGGGTGGAAAAGTAATTGTAAAAATAAAAATTGATGAAGAAGTTCTGAAAGATACGGTAAAAGACGGTAATAAAAACATTACAATTTCATTAGGTAAAGAAGTATTAAAGGATATTTTAACGGATAGTCAGATTAAAATAGGTATTGTAATCGACTTGTCCATTCCTACTGTTAAAGATGCAACTGTGAATAATATTGTATTAAGTAAAGATGCATTGTTATTAGCAAAGAAATCTGGACAGAAGCTTACTATCAATGTAGCAATTGGAAAGAGTTACACAGTTGATATTCCTGTATCTGAACTGAAGAAAGTTGCATTTGTTTCAAAAGATCTGAATATAGCAGTTACTTTGAAGAAAGATACGAAAGCAGCTACAAAATCTGTAGGAGTCCTTTCTGTAGGAACGGAAGGTAAGTTATCAGCAGGTATGGTAATTACAGTACCTGTAAAAGGTGCACTTTCCTTATCAGCAGGTGACAAGGTATATATTTACCATAAGAATGCTGAGACCGGTGTATTAGAAGAAATGCCAAACAATCCAATAACTGTAGCAGCGGATGGTACCTTAAAACTTTCTACCCTAAGCGGAGGAGATTTTGTTATTTGCACAGAGAAGGTAAAGGATGCAGTTACATTAGTAGACAGAGTGAAAGTATCCGTTGAATCTACCGTTGCAAATGGTAAAAAAATCAATGTAAAGGTAACTCTTCCACAGGAATTAGCACGAGTTACTTCATTTACAAAAGGTGATCCGGTTGGTCAGGAAGAAGTAAAGGTAACATATAAAGTAAGCGATAAGAATATTGCAACTGTATCCAGTAATGGAACCATTACTGCTAAGAAGAAAGGAACTGTTACGTTAACAGTTGAAGTCACTTTAGAGAATGGACAGAAGAAGAACTTTAGCAAAACTATCAAAGTAAACTAGTGGATTGCAAACAGGTATAAGTCTTAATTAATGAAGGGCTACCACACTAATTTAGTGTGGTATTCCTTTGTTAGGTTTAGGTATTTACCACACCATTAGTTTCTACACTATGTGCCGCAATATAAAATAATTCCCCAAAATTCTCATCAAATGCCTTCGCTTGTTCACGATTTAAATCATCATTATAGATAGGTGATTCAATAAACTTTCCAGATACTCCTTTCAGATAACCTTTCTTCAACTCCATAGCCATAAAAGCTGGATAATTGTATCCATTACAATCGGTGATATTAAATTCTTTTGCTTCGACAAATCCAAAACGAGGATAGTATTCCGGTCTTCCAAAGAATAAGATGGCCCCGTAACCTAGAGATTTCGCAATTTCAATAGAATGTTTCATTAATGCAGTACCTAGCCCTTGTTTCTGATATTGTGGGTGTACACTTAGTGGGCCAAAGTTAAGAACATTAACCTTAGTACCATTTGGTTTTTGTATGTATGCATTACTATATATGATATGTCCAACTATTTTACCCTGTATCTCTGCGACAAAACTAAGATCATTAATACCATCTACCTCTCTTAAGGAATGAACCATATAATGTTCTAAGCAACAACCAATTTTAGAGCGTTCCACTCTTTCTGGATAAGAAAAAGCCAATTTCGTTATTTCTTCCACAGTGCGGTGGTCTTGAGTTTTTTCTAATCTAATAGTAATCATTGAATCCTCCGTTGCATCATTTATTGACCGCATGAATTCCAAGAAATCATGGGTGTTTTTAATCCTTTATATATTATAAATGATTCAACTAAAAATATCCAATTTTAAATTTATTCATAGATAAGTTTCGCAAGGCTAAAATATTAAGTACTAATGTTACACAAGATGCCAGTAAAATCAATGATTATGAACAAGCTATAATGACCCAACATTGACAGTCTGCGGGTGAAAAGCTTGATACAAACGATAGAAAAAATAAAAATAGATACTACAGTTTATGAGAATCTCAAAAACTATTTGTAGTATCTATTTTTGCCTATGCATTACTCATCTTATTAGATTATTATTAAATTATTATATAATGTGATTAAATTATATTACATGTAAATTTGTTTTAGGGTAATAAAAGATAATTAATCTCCACGTGTTAAAGAATAGTAAAGAATTACTTCTTTATTGCCACAAGGGCAGGTACAACCTAGGAATACTGTATCTTCATGTTTGAAGCAAACATGAAAGAGATGAGAAAACGTGTTAACTAAGAAAAAGAAAAAATCTAACTCTTCTTCAAATTCACGAGTAGAGCAGTAAATGAAAACCTTAGCAAACCAAGCTTTACAAGATCCTTCAGGAATACTCCAATTAATACCATAGTTTTTCTCGAGAATTTGTTTCATTTCTTCATCTGACTTTCCTTCCATTAGTCGTAATAAACCTTCTTTATTTAGCATAGTACCATCTCCTTTCCAATACTATATTATTCAATATATTTATATTTGTTACTAAAATATAACAAATTTCAACATAAAATTATCTTTTTCTACAATCCCATCTTTGTAGGTACGATAACATAAGTTAGTATTTTAATTTTGCTATAAATATTTATATTAATTTATGTATGATCTTTACACATCTATTTTTGTTTTAATAATTTTTGATAAAATTACACCCAAAAGTGAACTTACTATTTTATTTCCATCAAATGGTTTATAATATAAAATAATCTGTTAAAGTAATTCTAACGAGATATGATGTTTGAAGTAGTTGTAGCAGGTAAATCCTTAGAGTTAGATATGAAATATATGAAATTAGTGTATGGGGTCATTACGAACAGAGTTTGGCAAATTACATAGTTGCCCGCTAAAGCTGTAGAAAGGGGATTAAGAATGAATTCATTTTTTATAGTACTTGGAATCTTTTTATTTGGAGTAATATTAGCTTTGATTATTCAAGAATATTTCTTACAAAAAAGTCGTAGACAATACATACAAAAGAGATTTGGTACGATACCACCAGAGCGTAATTATGATTTTGAGGGAATAGCATCCTATTGGGAAGAAATTAAAAAACAGATTCCAAACCAAGTACAAGTGGATAATGTTACTTGGAATGATTTAGATATGGACAAAGTGTATGCAAGAATAAATCAATGTTGTTCCTCTGTAGGTGAGGAATACCTTTATGCAATACTTCATCAGCTTCATTGGTCAGAAGAAGAGCTATCCGGGTTAGAAGAAAAGATTCAGTATTTTGAATCAAGGGACGAGGAACGAATTAGAATGATGGAATATTTGCTCGCTTTAGGTAAAAAACCGAGAAACTTCTTAATTCCTTTTTTAAATCATACTGATATTTTTGAGATTCCCCACATCCTAATTTATCGAATACTTCAGTTTCTTCTATTTGGAAGTTTTATTGGAGCATTGGTACTACAAAACGCATTATGGATTACGATACTTATAGTAATAGCGGGAATTAATCTTGTAGTGTTTGAATGTCAGCACGCCAAGTATGAAACAAGTGTTGTAACCCTATCTTATATTACACGATTACTTTTTACAGCGAAAAAGATTGCTAAGAGTAAAGAAACCTCATTTGAGGAGACGTTTCATGAATTGCATGAACCTTCTTCTAGTTTTCGCAGTTTTTCCAAAAGTGTACAATCACTAGAATTGCATACACAGACTAGACTGAGTGGGGTTGGTTTAGAATTATTATTTGAATATCTTCGAGGAATTACTTTAGTTGACTTTACGAAATACCATAAGGTTATGAAAGCCTTAAAAGGGAAAAAGGATTTGTTTTATAAAATTTACCATAGTATCGGGCAGCTTGATTGTGCGATATCAATTTTATCATTTCGTCATAGTATACCTTTCTACTGTAAACCGGAATTTAGTTCTAGCACAGATTCAATAAAAGCGAAGGAAATCTATCATCCGCTTATTCAGGATGCGATAACTAACACGATTTCATTTGACCGATGTATTATACTTTCAGGTTCAAATGCATCTGGTAAATCAACTTTTATAAAGACGATTGCAATCAATGCTATTCTCGCTCAAAGTATCCAAACTTGTCTAGCGACACAATTTTGTATGCCAAGATCTTCTATTGTTTCCTCAATGGCAGTGCGAGATGATATTATAAGTGGCGACAGCTATTTTATCACGGAACTAAATTACTTAAACCGCATTCTAAGTAATCTAAATGAAGACAGAACTACCCTTTGTTTTATCGATGAGATTCTACGAGGAACCAATACAGCAGAAAGAATAGCAGCTTCGATTGCGGTGGTAAAATATTTAGTTCAAAAAAATTGTATTGCGATTGTAGCAACCCATGATGTGGAACTTACAGAAGAATTAAAAGAAATCTGTGACAACTATCACTTTAGAGAGGTTTTAAATGAGGGGGACGTAGTATTTGATTATAAATTGCATGATGGACCGACAACAACACGCAATGCTATTCTTCTATTAGAGCGAATGGGATATCCGGAAGAGATAATTAAAACAGCTAACCGCTATGTGAATTCAATCAATAATTAGTAATTTAGCAGACGGAAACGAAAGGCGGTTTAATAAGAAAATATTTGGGATGAGGTATCTAGATGGTTGTTATAGAATTATAGAGTAGCTAAATAAAAGTCTAGTACAAAAAGAAGGAGCGTGAAGATTGTAAGAATATCTGTAACTGTTCAGAACCTCGTGAACCACGTTGCATTGGCATCGCTATTAGCACATGGCATCTGTAGTTGCCATGTAGTTATGAAGGTACTAAACAGTTATGAATATCTTACAATTTCCCGCCCGATTCTTCACGCATAGATCCCATAGTTCGGCTTGATGAATAGTGACTATTTAGCTTTCTATTTTTCCGCCTACATGTTCAATACAATTACGGATAGATCCTTCATCCGTTTTTTTATTGTAACTTACATCTATGGTACTATTAGCCAAGTTAACATTGACTTGTTGAACGCCTTCAAGTTTTTCTAATACGTTCTTTACCTGGGTTTTCATCTGGGTGTTTTGTATACCAGTTACATCATAGTGGACTCTGTTCATAGACATGCTCCTTTCCTTTGCGGGATTTAAGAGTTTTTGTGCACGTTGATAGCTGCTGGGCCTTTCTCCTGTTCGATAATATCAAATCCAATCGATTCACCTTCATGAACTTCTTTATCGAATCCTTTTTCTTTGATTTGAGAATGATGCAAAAAGACATCGCGGCCGTCGTTCGTGGATACAAACCCATATCCACGTTCAGAATCGTACCATTTTACAGTTCCAGTATAATTTGCCATATGAAATCCTTTCTTATGGTCCATATGCGAGGTGCATTAAAAAGCACAAAAATAGTATTTGCAAAATAATTTTTTTAATGTTGGTGATAGCAATAGAAAAACAAAAAAATAATGAAACGCACTCTCTCTCTAAGAATTAGTGTTCGTTTTCATGAATACGAGACGGTATTCGAACGATATATTATGCTTATTGGTAGAAGTTTAGGTTATTTATACTAGCCCCTTTATTCTGACGTACGGTGCTTTGGGAGGTTGCTACCTGATTGTGATAATATTTAATAGTCACCATTTTTAATTAATTCAATATAATATTGGTATAAAAATAGCTTTAGGACATACGGATATAGAAGAGTGATTGTCTTGAGGAAGTATGTATCAATTACAAAATGTAATTAATAAGTGATTTCGTAATTGGTATAAATGAACATCATTTGGCTTGAATACGAAGGGGGTGAAAGTTAAATAAAGGCGAATGGTTTCAGGGAAAAAATATTGGGGAGGTGTTATTTTCTAGAGATCACTCATATAGGGAGCTATAAAAAATATTAGAAAAAGGGGAAATTTAATTATGAGTAAAATCAGAAGAATAGTTTCATTGTTTTTGATTGTAACAATCTTTATCACGACATGCTTTTTTAATGTTGGTCAAAAGGTATATGCTGCTGATACGAATAATGATGATTGGCTACATTGTGTAGGCAATAAAATTTATGACATGAATGGCAATGAGGTTTGGCTGACCGGTGCGAATTGGTTTGGTTTTAACTGTACTGAAAATGTATTTCATGGTGCATGGTACGATATTAAGGGGATGTTAACTAATATTGCAAACAGAGGAATAGGATTTTTAAGAGTTCCAATTTCAACGGAACTTTTGTATAGTTGGATGATAGGCAAACCTAATAAAGTTTCAAGTGTGACCGCTGTCAATAATCCACCTTATTATGTATGCAACCCTGATTTTTATGATCCTACAACAAATAGTGTTAAAAATAGTATGGAAATATTTGATATCATTATGGGATACTGCAAACAATTGGGGATCAAAGTAATGGTAGATGTTCATAGTCCGGATGCAAATAATTCAGGTCATAACTATCCGTTATGGTATGGGTTAACTACGACTACTGCAGGTGAAATAACGACAGATAAGTGGATCAATACTCAAGCATGGCTGGCTGATAAATACAAAAATGACGATACTATTCTGGCATTTGATATAAAAAATGAACCTCATGGACAGAGGGGATATAGTACTACAACACCTACTAATATAGCAAAATGGGATAATTCCACAGATGAGAATAACTGGAAGTATGCGGCGGAAAGATGTGCGAAAGCTATACTTGCTAAAAACCCTAAATTATTAATTATGATTGAAGGTGTTGAACAATACCCTAAAACTGAAAAAGGTTATAACTATAATACACCGGATGTATGGGGAGCTACTGGTGATCAGTCTCCATGGTATAGTGCTTGGTGGGGTGGAAATTTAAGAGGAGTAAAGGATTATCCAATTAATATAGGCACTCTCAATAGTCAGATCGTCTATTCCCCTCATGACTATGGTCCTTCCGTATACAACCAACCATGGTTTGATAAGGATTTTACAACTCAGACCCTATTAGATGATTATTGGTATAATACTTGGGCATATATTAAAGATAAAGGTATTGCACCACTTTTGATAGGTGAGTGGGGAGGTTTTATGGATGGTGGAAAGAACCAGAAATGGATGACATTATTAAGAGATTATATAGTAAATAATCGTATCCACCATACATTCTGGTGTATCAATCCGAACTCAGGGGATACTGGAGGTTTACTAGGATATGATTGGCAAACTTGGGATGAAGCAAAATACGCTTTATTAAAACCTGCATTATGGCAGTCAAATGGTAAATTTATTGGTCTAGACCATCAGACACCTCTTGGTGTAAATGGTATATCATTAGGGCAATATTATGGAAAATAAATGAACAAAAAAATAAAATAATTTATAGAGAATGGGTTCAAATCGAGCCCATTCTTTTTTGTGCGAAGCCGTAGCCTTAAGAAACTTTTTTGGTTTATAAATGCAAAGTGTTCTGAAATTATTATTGTATATTTAATAGAATTGACAGTTAGCAACAAATACCGTAAAATTAGTGATGCAGAATTTACGGGAACATAGTATGTAACTATCGTTAAGACATGTGCCTAGATGACGCAGGTCTTCCTTTTTATTATACATAGGTACGAGAAGGGAAGGGTAAGCTAGTTATAATAAAGCTTTTCGATAGATTGCAGAAGAAAAAGGTTGAACAAAAATGCGTGTTTAACTAAGATAAAGTACGCATCGCAGTGCGTAGATGGAGATACTATGAGTTTTACAGAGAAGTTTTCATTAAAAGGGAAAGTAGCGTTAATCACTGGTGCATCTCATGGAATAGGGTATGCTATAGCAAAAGCGTATGCTGAAGCAGGTGCAACAATTGTTGTGAATGGCTCACGTCAAGTTTCTGTTGATAGAGCATTAGAAAATTATGAAAAAGACGGAATTAAAGCTCACGGATATGTATGTGATGTTACAAATGAAGAACAAATACAAGAAATGGTAGGAAAGATTGAACGTGAAGTAGGCGTTGTTGACATATTAGTAAATAATGCAGGTATTATAAAGAGGATTCCAATGTGTGATATGACAGCGGAGGAATTTCGTGAAGTTGTAGATGTTGATTTGAACGCACCATTTATTCTATCTAAGGCAGTATTACCAGGTATGATAAATAAAGGTCATGGTAAAATTATTAATATTTGCTCTATGACAAGCGAATTAGGACGTGAGACTGTTTCCGCCTATGCTGCTGCCAAGGGAGGATTAAAGATGCTTACAAAGAATATCGCATCGGAGTATGGTGAGTATAATATTCAATGTAATGGTCTAGGTCCAGGTTATATCGAAACTTCTCAAACCGATGCACTTCGTGAGGAGGAGCATCCTTTCAACGACTTTATTATAGGAAGAACGCCAGCTGCACGATGGGGAACTCCAGAAGATTTGACAGGTCCAGCGGTATTTCTAGCATCGGAAGCGTCTGACTTTGTAAATGGTCACATCCTTTATGTCGATGGTGGAATTCTTGCTACAATTGGAAAACAACCAAAATTTTAATAATAAGTTAAGCATATATGGAGCTAAATTTCTAGAAGATCAAAATAATAGAAAATTAGCTCCTTTTTCATATCATCTCGGTTCTTTTACATAGTTACCTATTTCTGAAGAGACAACTTTCACATCCAAAGCATACAACACTTCTAATCAAAGTTCGTAATTAATAACAATATACTTACTAATATATCATAACTATCCATAGCAACTAGCTATGAAGATTCCTATATTTGCTTGGTGGCATACCTTTCACAGACTGAAATACTTTGGAGTAGTATAACCCATTGTCATAACCAACAGAAGTAGCAATTGCCCCAATGGACAGATCAGTATTTTTTAGTAGTGTACAGGAATATTTGATACGGTATTCTGATAGATATTCTTTTGGAGATTTTCCTAAATGTGCTTTAAACTCTCTAAAGAGATGGCTTCTGCTAATACCAACATACGCAGCCACATCATCAATTGTAATCGGATAAGAAAAATGTGACTCCATATAAGTAATGCCTTTTTGGACATAATCGAGGTTCTGATGATGTTTTTTATTATGATTCGATGCTCCAGAAAGGAAGAGGCTTAGGGTGATATAGAGCTGTCCTGCCATAGCAACAGCGTTGGCGAATTCATTCCCACGAGCTTCATAGATTTGATAAAGTTGATCCTTCACTTTCTCACCATAGGAGCAAGAAGAAATAACAGGAGATTCGTTCGAAAAATCAGTGGCCTCTAAGATTAATCCGGCATCACTACCAGAAAAGCCAACCCAATAATATTCCCAAGGATCCAAGGCATCTGCATAATAAGTTACTTGAGTATCCGGGTAAATTAAAAATACATCACCTGAAGTTAAGGGGAAGGTTTTATGATTTGTTTCATAATAACCTTTTCCTGAAACTATGTAATGGATTAAATAGTGATCACGTACTCCAGGCCCCCACTGATAATTAGGCTCGCATCGCTGATAACCAACATTGTATACGGATAAAGAGACCATTTCTTTTTCTTTTACTTTATAAGAATTCTTGAATGTTTGATTCATATTCAAATCATGCCTTTCCCTAGTCTGCAGACTTTAGGTCGCAGGCAAAACTTTGCGTTTTATATTTTCATGAATTTTTATCAAAATTATTTTAATTTATAAACTCTTTATCATGTGTATTCTTAAAAATAATTCATGTGCATAATAAAAAATTTTTTAATAATAAGAACGAGTTGTGTTTCTTAGTAACTGTAATCAGTGGTAGCTTTCTTCTGAAATATTTATATTTATTATATCACTCCGTGAATGATATGCAACATTATTACATAAAGAGAATACTTTTTCATATTGTAATCTTACCAAGATAAGATATGATATTAATAGTATAAAAAACAATCCGGAATTGATTTTTTAAGCTGAAATGATAGACAAAGAAGTTTGCAGATACAGCTAATAAGGGGAAAAAAGACACTATATAATACAAAATAATATAAAAAATAGGTTCTATATTAAAAGGAGGTAGTATTATGAAGATTTTAGTGCTTGGTGGAGCTGGATACATTGGTTCTCATACCGTTTATGAATTAATTGCTGCGAATGAACAGGTTGTGATTATTGACAATCTCGAGACAGGACATAAGGAAGCTGTCCATCCAGATGCAACATTTTACCAGGGTGATATTCGTGATCGAGCATTTTTAGATTCTGTATTAGAAAAAGAAAAGGATATTGATGCAGTAATTCATTTTGCTGCGAATTCCTTAGTTGGGGAGAGTATGGTAAACCCATTAAAATATTATGATAACAACCTATGTGGTACGAAAGTGTTATTAGAGGCACTTGTAGTACATGGAATTGATAAAGTAGTATTTTCTTCTACAGCAGCAACCTATGGAGAACCAGAACGTGTACCAATTGTTGAGACTGACCGTACAGAACCAACGAATACTTACGGTGAGACAAAGTTATCCATGGAAAAAATGTTTAAATGGACTTCTGTTGCTCATAATCTTCGTTATGTATCTCTTCGCTATTTTAATGCTTGTGGTGCAATTTTATCCGGACAAATCGGAGAAGCACACAATCCGGAGTCACACTTAATTCCAATTATTCTACAGGTTGCAAATCATAAGAGAGAAGCAATCAATGTATTTGGAACAGATTATGAGACAAAAGATGGTTCTTGTGTACGTGATTATATCCATGTACTTGATTTAGCACAGGCTCATATTTTAGCAGTGAAATATTTAATGGCTGGTGGAGAAAGTAATATCTTTAATCTTGGAAATGGTATGGGGCATACTGTATTAGAGGTTATTGAGTCAGCTAGAAAAGTGACAGGAGAAGAAATCCCTGTAGTTTTTGCAGACCGTAGAGCGGGTGATCCTGCAACCTTAGTAGCATCAAGTGAGAAGGCGAAAGCAATGCTTGGATGGAAACCACAGCATGCAGATATTGAAGAAATAATTGAAAGTGCATGGAATTGGCATAAAAACCATCCCAATGGATTTAATTTATAGTTTTTACTGAGAAGGAAAAGGGTTAAGTAATGGAAATAAAGAAACCTTCTCAGGATTGGAGGAGCAATTTGAACGTATACCAAGCAGTTGCACGTTTGGTTCAATATGGAATCATAACGGGCTTAATAGAGGAAGAAGATCGTATCTATGTTAGAAATCGTATCTTATCTGAGTTACAATTAAGTGATTATACAGAGGATGTGCAAAGCACATCCTCTGAGGCAGAATCAAATATACCTAATATACTTGAGACAAAAGTAGAAGATTTAGAAGAAATCTTAAAAGTCTTACTTGATTATGCTTGTGAACAAAAGTTAATAGAAGATAGTATCACATATCGTGATTTATATGACACAAAACTTATGGATTGTTTCACTCCATATCCAAGAGAAGTTGTTAAGACTTTTAACGCGCTTTATCAAAAGGATAGGGTAGCAGCGACTGATTATTATTATAAGCTTAGTCAGGATAGCGATTATATACGTCGCTATCGTATTCAAAAAGATGTAAAATGGATTACGAAAACAGAGTATGGTGATCTTGATATAACAATCAACTTATCAAAACCTGAGAAAGATCCAAAGGCGATTGCTGCTTTATTACATGTAGCAAACACAGAATATCCAGCATGTCAGTTATGTAAGGAAAATGAAGGCTATGCTGGAAGAGTAAATCATCCCGCGAGAAACACTCTTCGTACGATACCAATTACGATTCAAGAAGATCCTTGGTTTTTACAGTACTCACCTTATGTATACTATAATGAGCACTGTATCGTATTTCGCGGAGAACATAGTCCAATGAAAATTGATCGGACTACGTTTGCCAAGTTATTTGATTTTATTCAGTTTTTACCTCATTATTTCGTGGGTTCCAATGCGGACCTACCTATTGTAGGAGGTTCTATCTTAACACATGAGCACTATCAGGGCGGAAACTATACTTTTGCTATGGCAAAAGCCAAAGTAGAGGAAAAATTCTCTTTACCAGGATTTGAAGATGTTGAAGCCGCGATTGTAAAATGGCCAATGTCAGTGTTGCGTTTGCATGGTAAAAATACAAAATCGATTGTGGAACTTGCAGAGCAAATTAGAATTGCATGGCAATCCTATAGCGATGAAAGCGTAATGATTTATGCAGAGACGGAAGGGATACCACACAATACCATTACACCAATTGCTAGAAAAGTTTCTGATGATTATGAGCTTGATTTAGTTCTTCGTAATAATATCACTACGAAAGAGCACCCAGATGGGGTATATCACCCACATAAAGAGCATCATCATATAAAGAAAGAAAACATTGGTCTTATTGAGGTGATGGGGTTTGCAATCTTACCATCCCGTTTACTTCTTGAATTAGAGGAGGTCAAAACCTGTATCTTAGAAGATAAAAATCCAATGGATCAAGAATCCACTGCAAAACATACAGAATGGATCACTGCTATACGCGAGAAGTATAACAATCTAACGGAAGATAATGTTGACAATATTATTAAAGATGAAGTAGGACTTGTTTTTTGCTCCATCTTAGAACAAGCAGGAGTATTTAAGCGTAATGTAGAAGGTAAACAAGCATTTTTACGTTTTATGGAATCCATCGGTGCCAAGGAACTCTAAACGATATTCGGTTGGTGTCATCCCTGTCTTAGAACGAAATAGTCTAGTAAAATGAGGCATATCTTCAAAGCCTGTTAACCTTGCTGCTTCTTTAATAGAGATGGTCTGGTCAGTTAATAAGAACTGAACTTGATTTAATCTAGTTTCCAGTAAATCTGCTTTTGGCGAGGTATAAAAATAATACTTATAATAGTAATGGAAACGACTGACACTTAAGTTTGCTAAGTCTGCCATCTCAGGAAGAGTCCAGTTTTTTGAGTAGTTTGTTAGTATTTTTATACGTACGCTTTTCATAACATCTAATATATTTTCAGAGGTAACCCCTTTGTGATGAGGTACATTGATATCTCTACTTACCGTAATTAGTAGTTCGGTAAGTAGAGAATGAATGGCCAATTCATATAAGGGGTCTTTTGTTATACTCTGATTTAAGATCTGTTGTATGTATTGATTTATTGCGGTATAGTGCTTGGGATAGAAAATCGTATTAGTTGGTATATGAAACTGAGATAAATATTCTTCATCTACTTCAAAGTGAAGAAAGCTATTGTAGAAGATTTCAACATTTCCATAATATTGTCGTGCATTCGGTGAATAGAGAATACAAGCGTTTGGTTTTGTTAATGTAGTGTGGTGATTCAAAGTGACTTTCATAGGAGCAATAAAATAAAGAAATAAATAATCTCCGGAACCGTTCGGTCGGTCAATAACGTCATAATTTGCGTTGTGCGTATTATAACCGCAAAGACTCAAATGAATCATAGATACCCCCTATTCTGCATCTGCCTGTGAATGTTGGCGTTAGCACATTACTTTGCGAAGCAGGTGATTCGAAAATTAATTTATGAAAAATGTTTTTTATCTTTAAACGAACTCCTTAAAATACAGTAGAAAAAGACAATGATACAATATTTTTTTACATTGGAAATCATTCTATGCTGTGATATATGTATTAATAGGTTAAATAAATACCTAACTCCTACAAAGCATAAGGATAAGAAACCATAGTACTTCAAGCATTAGAGTACTACACAATCTATATCAGGTCAAGAGATTATCACAAGGGTAGTTATAAATGGAAATGAATTTAAAGGAAATGGTTAATGTTTTATTAATAACTTGAATCTATTCACAAAAATAAAAGTGAATGTTACATAAGGAGGAAAACAATGAAAGCAAAACTTACTTTATCAAAGATTAGTAAGATAGGAACCATAGACAAAAGAATTTATGGCTCCTTTATTGAGCATCTAGGAAGAGCAGTATACGGTGGTATTTATGAACCAGGTCATGAAACTTCAGATGACATGGGATTTCGTCAGGATGTAATGGAATTGATTAAAGAATTAAATATTCCAATCGTTCGTTATCCAGGTGGTAATTTTGTATCAGGCTATCGTTGGGAAGATGGTATTGGAGATAAGGCGAAGAGACCAAGGCGTCTTGACCTTGCTTGGAAGAGCATTGAGACAAATGAGGTTGGTGTAGATGAGTTTCAGGAATGGGCGAAACGTGCCAATAGTGATGTTATGATGGCTGTTAATCTAGGTACCAGAGGACCACAAGAAGCGCAGGATTTAATTGAGTATTGTAATTTTCAAGGAGGAACTTATTACAGTGACTTAAGAAGAAAGAACGGATTTGAGAAGCCATTTGATATTAAAGTTTGGTGCTTAGGTAATGAGATGGATGGACCATGGCAAACCTGTGCTAAGACAGCAGAAGAATACGGGAGAATTGCTTGTGAAACAGCAAAAGTCATGAAATGGGTTGATCCAAGTATCGAGTTAGTCGCTTGTGGTAGTTCTGGTTTAACAATGCCTACCTTTGGAGATTGGGAACGTACGGTATTAGAACATACCTATGATTATGTTGATTATATTTCCCTGCACCAGTACTATAATAATTATGAAAATGATCCAGATGTTTTCTTAGCTAGATCATTAGAGATGGAAACCTTTATTGAATCGGTAGTAGCAATTTGTGATTCTGTGAAAGCGAAAAAGCATTCTAAAAAGACCATCAATCTTTCCTTTGATGAGTGGAATGTATGGTTCCATAGTCATGGTCAAGATAAGAGGATAGAGCCTTGGGGCAAAGCTCCTAGTTTATTAGAGGATGTCTACACTTTTGAAGATGCTTTGTTAGTGGGATGTTTGCTAATCGCACTGGTTAAACATTGTGACCGCGTAAAGATGGCGTGTCTTGCTCAATTAGTAAATGTTATTGCTCCTATTATGACAGAGAATGGTGGAGCTGCTTGGGCTCAAACAATTTTCTATCCATTTATGCACGTATCAAATTATGGTAGGGGTACCGCCTTAAAACCAATCTTAGAGTGCGAGACTTATGAGAATAAAATCAGTGATAAAGTACCTTATGTAGAAACAGTTGCAGTACATAATGAAGAAAAGAATGAGGTTGTAGTGTTTGCTGTAAATCGCTCCGCAGATCAAACCATTGATTTTTCAATTGATTTAACAGAGTTTCAGAATGCAAAATTGGTGGAGCATACTGAGATGATTCATGCTGATTTAAAAGCTACGAATACTGCAAGCAATCCTAAGAATGTAGTTCCTAGTGCAACTGGAGTTACAAAAATAGAGGAAAATACCGCAATAGCTACGTTAAAGCCTTATTCTTGGAATGTAATTCGTTTTTCATTGTAATTAAATTTTGTAGCATTAAATAAATAGTTGTGACCATTAATAATAAGCTATCAAAGAAATTTGTTTTTTCTTTGATAGCTTTGTTTTTTCTTGATAAGGAAAAGTTCGTGAAGTTTGTTCTTTCAAAATATAGAAAAAATCAAGAAATTTATTTTTTCTTGTACATGCAAAGTAATGGGATTTCTTTAGAACGTAGGATGCCTGATATCCATTTCAGTTTGATTATTAAAAGATTATTACTAGAATTTTAGTGCATACGGGAAATTATTCCATAAACTTCTTGCTTATTATTCCTAAATTATTTAAACTTAAATAAGTATAGAATATCAAAACTAGATTTGTGTTTACTATAATAAATACAAATAAAATATAAGTCTTTTAAAAAGCTAATTACTCTACGAAACTTGAATGAACATCTTCTCAAAGCATGGTATTAAGCCTATGAACGTTATCATAGGATAATTAAATCAGAGATGCGTTAGCATAAGAGGGAGGGCATATGGAGAAAAGGTTAGATTTAATTTTGGATGAAAGAAAACAAAGAAAAAGATTTTTATTTAGAACAATCATCACCTGGACTTTATTACTATGCCTTTTACTATTTTTAATTTTAAAAGGGAATACTTTGATTGCAGGTGGCGACCTCAATAAAATACATCCCTTAGTCGAAGGAGAATACTCCTTTGAGAAATGCTTATATATGCATCCTTTGAGTTCTTATTGTCCATCTGAAACGACTGGGCAGTTATATGTGATAGGGGAGGATTATTTTCAAATACTTGAGGAAAAGACTCATAAAGAAGAAAAGTTATTCTCAGGAATCACATGGCAGGTAAAAGAGGTTGATGAAGAGGAGTGGAATAAACTGTTTAAATTTAAGGATATATATAATGGTGACATATATAATATTAATCATTTTTCTATCCGACTGCAGTATGATATAGAAGAAGGATTAAGCATCTATCAGATGGACGACGAGATATGGCTCGCCAGAATATCTGATAAAATGTTGTGGAGTTTATATAAATTAAAACTTGATAATCCTAGTGCGTTTTTAAATCCAGTACAGAAACCTCTTATTAACGTCTAAATCTAGGATAAGAAGGTGAATGTTAAATGAAAATGAAAAAAATAAATTCAATAGGCTATGGTCATAAAATTATTGCGATTGCGGCTGCCTTTTTAATCGTTATTCCGGGTATATCCTATTTACTTTCGTATTTACTTAAAGTGGATGGGTTATTATTCATTTCTAAAATTTCAGTTGCAATTGGGTTACTCATCCTTTTATTTTTATTTCTGTTGTTAAAGGTTGAGTTTTATCAGGATAAAAAGTTAGAAAGATACTTTGAAAATAATAAAAATACAAGATTATTACTTCATAATGGCTTATATGAATGCCAAGCGTGTGGAAATAGGGAAGTGAAACAAGAGCAGGAAAGATGTGATATTTGTGGGGCATGTTTTAAACGAAAATGAAAATTTAGAAAGGTTGAAGTACATATTATTTATCAATTACAATTTATAGTATAAGGCATATAGAAGGAAGGCTCCCCTTTTTAAATGAACAAAAGCAGGTATTTCAATACCTGCTTTTGTTGAATACTCAGAATGGTAAGCAGGTAATTTGTTCGAATAAATACAAAAAAACCAAAAAATATACTTATTGACAGTATATTAACAGCCATGCTATTATAAGTGCGTTTGCAAAATTACAACAGAGGAGATACTCTATGAAAAAAAAGTTACTGAATTACAAAATCGGTAAAAAATTAACCACTTCTTTTAACATTGTTATTGCTTGTTTTACTATAACAATCCTAGTTTCTATTTTGGGTCTATTTCTGGTAGGTAATAATTTAAATTACTTTTATAAAACGCCTTATCGAAATAACCTCGCCCAATATCAGTTTCGCCGTGACGTGCAAAGTATCATGAAAAACATTCTTTGGATCACCAATCTTTCAGATGATCCTAATAAAATTTCCCAGCTTAGACAAGAAATTGACTCTGACATGGCGGATCAGGAAGTGCAATTGGACTTACTCAACAAGAATTCTGATGCCAAAGATCTTTTGACAGAACTCAATTCTGCAATGGTAGCCAATAAGGAAGCACGATCCAGAGTACTAGAATATGTAGATGCCGGAGATTTTGGCCAGGCTTTTAGAAGTTTTAATGAAGATTACTCCGTGAAAGCCAACAAAGTATTGAGTATATTAAGAGAAATTGGTGCCTATTCCGAAGACGATGTAAGCTCTACTTATAATCAGGCAAATATCATAGAAGTTATTATAATTATAATAGCAATCCTTATTTCTGTTGCTGCTATCTTAATTGCACTGACCGTAGAAAAACTTATTACCAAGCAGCTTACCACTCCTATTTTTGAATTAGAAAACGTTGCGAAAAGTATAGCAGAAGGGGACTTAAAGGTAAACATTACATATGAATCCGAAGATGAACTAGGTTCTCTTGCTACCAACCTAAAGAAAATGGTGGATACATTCCAACACATTATTCCTGATATTGAATATTGTTTAGGAGAAATGGCTAATAGTAATTTTACTATAAAATCCAAATGCACTGAATTTTATATCGGCGATTTTTTACCTATTCTCTTAGCTATGCGTGGCATTAAGACAACCTTAACCGAAACCCTTAGCCAAATCAGAGATGCTTCCATACAAGTTAATTCGGGTGCTCTTAACATGTCTCAGGGAGCTCAGAACCTGGCTGAAGGTGCTACTGAACAAGCTAGTTCTGTAGAAGAACTTACTGCCACAATTGAGGATGTTACCGAGCAGACTACCAAAGATGCCAAAAAAGCCGAAGTCGCAGAAAGTAATGCAAAGATAATCAGCACTAAGGCTGATCAGAGCAAAACTTATATGGAAAGCATGGTAGTCTCTATGGAAAAGATTAGTGACCTTTCTGCACAGATCGAAGCTATCATTAATACCATAGACGGAATTGCTACCCAGACCAACTTGCTATCCTTAAATGCATCTATTGAAGCTGCTAGAGCTGGTGAAGCAGGAAGAGGTTTCGCCGTAGTTGCCGCCGAAATCGGAAAACTGGCGACTGAAAGTGCACGGGCAGCTCAAACTACCAGAAGGTTGATAGAAAATACGGTTCATGAGGTGGAATCCGGAAGCCGTACCGTAAAAGAAACTTCAGAATCCTTAAATGACGTACTGTCCAACTTGGATGAAATCATTAATTCCATCCATGAACAGGTGGAATCCTCTGAAATACAGTCAACTACCATGAATGAAATACAGTCTGCCATTGAACAGATTTCCTCAGTAATCCAGTCTACCTCTGCCACCGCAGAAGAGAGCTCTGCGATTAGTGAAGAACTATTTGCCCAGTGTGAGAGCCTTGACAGTTTGATTGATCAGTTTAAGCTAGAAAAATAAGCCTAAAGCTAGAAGGGTGTTGATCCAAAGATGTTATCATTTTATGGATCAACGCCCTCATTTTAATATATATTTCTAGGATTAATATTCTTGTACATGTCAAGGAAATTACATGAAGTGTATAATAATGTTTTATTTCTAATATCCATTTCTTCCTTCCTCAAAGCAATCTTTATCTGTTGTACTCCAATATATCTATCATTATAACAATATCTATATACATGACCTTATACATAACTACCTACTGCCGTGAATCCATCTTCAAATTCCTATCCAATGCATTTGATAAATTGAAATTCTCAAATCGAAACAATAGTGTATAATAGTAATGAAATAATAAATTACATAAAAAAAGAGTAAGCTTGGATTGCTATGACATAGTTTCTTAGTTTTTTGTTATAATGATTATACAGCTATTTGTAGGTGTTTCCGTATAATGTCGCAGTTTATTAGTGTACTAGTAGAAGAAATAAGAAATATATTTTATTAGGGAAACTATATTAATTAATCTGATTGCATGCTATTACGCATAATAACAGGAGGTCAAATGAAAAAGAAGCAAGTTATTATTCTAATCGCTCTTAGTATGGTAATTATTCTACTATGCTATAATTTGATTAAGTACCCCCTAAGAACAACTTTTTGGAAAATAGTTGGTATCTCCAGTGAGGAAACCTATGAACTTTATTTATGGCACTATGGAGAAGAAGTGCAAATAAAGGATGAAACATTGAAAGACGAATTATTAGAATATCTGTCAGGTACATATAAGCGTGGAATGAGTGATTATATTATGAAATCAGCAGGCGGTGATTGGGTTATTCGAGTGAAACATCAGGATAAGGTTGTGAGCATGGCGATATTTACAGGAGAAAATAGCGAAAATAGCAGTATAAAGTATGGTGCTTATAGGTACTTAATTTCTAATGATATTCCAAAATCATTTTTGGAATCGATATTTGTGAAATGACAATTAACTTCCTCATAAATAGAAATATTAATCATTGAGCTGAAATCTGATTATAAAGTATTCTGAAATAAATAATTAATATAATAAATAAAAGGCTGAACGCTGGAATGTGCTTCAGCCTTTTTGTATTTCGTTAACTAGGAAAATTCGGGGTATATCCAATACATGAAATTGAATTAATGTGAACGCTCCCACCACTTAAACCAACGAAGTTAATTTGAAGTGGGGGCTTCTGTAAAGCCGTTGTATTTAAGTTTCCACTTAGGACGTATCCTAAGCCACCCTTTGCTTTACGGGGCTATCCACATAGCCCTTACCCGGCGTGGGAATTCATCTCACCACCTACGCGCTGAAACGCTTTGAGGTGGGAGGTTCTTCTCAATTATTGATAAAATGAACATTGTTATCAAATGTAATAGATACAATACCACATAAATAAACATTTAACATGTGGGATTATATTGACTTATAATTACAGCAATGATATAATTGCGGTAAAATGACACAAAACCACAAGTAGGAGGTTGGTATGATGGCTGAACCCAAAAAAGGATATGAAAAATCACCTCGTATACAAAAGCTTATGGATGCTTTATACGAGAAAATGCCAGAGATTGAATCAAAACGTGCAGTTTTAATCACGGAATCGTATCAGCAGACGGAAGGAGAGCCTATCATTAGTAGACGCTCCAAGGCTTTTGAACATATAGTAAAGAATCTTCCAGTAGTAATTCGAGAGAATGAATTAATTGTAGGAAGCGCAACCGTTGCAGAAAGAGGATGTCAAACCTTTCCGGAATTCTCTTTTGATTGGTTAATTGCTGAACTTGATACCGTAGCAACTAGAACTGCTGATCCGTTTTATATCTCAGAGGAAGCAAAAAAAGAGTTAAGAAAAGTACATAGCTATTGGAAGGGAAAAACAACAAGTGAATTAGCAGATTATTACATGGCTCCAGAAACGAAACTTGCGATGGAGCACAATGTATTTACACCAGGTAACTATTTTTATAACGGTGTAGGGCACATTACAGTGCAGTATGATAAGGTAATTGCGATCGGTTATGAAGGAATTAAAGATGAAGTCTTAAGCAGAAAAAAAGAATTACATCTAGGTGATGCTGATTATGCAAGTCGCCTTACTTTCTATGACGCTGTAATCAGAAGTTGTGACTCGGCTATTTTGTATGCTAAGAGATATGCAGCGGAAGCAAAAAGACTTGCACTTTCTTGTCAGGATGAGAAGAGAAGACAAGAACTTTTAATGATTTCATCTAATTGTGAGAGAGTCCCAGCAAAGGGTGCGAATACATTTTATGAAGCATGTCAGGCATTTTGGTTTGTACAACTTTTATTACAGATTGAAGCTAGTGGACATTCGATTTCACCAGGTAGATTTGACCAATATTTATATTCATATTATAAAGCAGATCGTGAAGCAGGCAGAATCACTGGTGAACAGGCACAAGAAATCATCGATTGTATTTTTGTGAAATTAAATGATATTAACAAATGCCGTGATGCTGCTTCTGCGGAAGGTTTTGCAGGCTATGGTATGTTCCAGAACATGATTGTTGGCGGACAGGATAGTAACGGAAGGGATGCTACGAATGAACTTAGTTTTATGATATTAGAGGCATCCATACACACCATGCTTCCACAGCCTTCCTTAAGTATCCGTGTATGGAATGGTTCTCCGCATGATTTACTAATTAAAGCTGCGGAAGTTACCAGAACTGGTATCGGTTTACCTGCTTATTACAACGATGAAGTTATTATCCCAGCTATGATGAATAAGGGTGCAACTTTAGAGGAAGCGAGAAACTATAATATTATCGGTTGCGTGGAACCTCAAGTACCTGGTAAGACCGACGGATGGCATGACGCAGCATTCTTTAATATGTGTCGCCCATTGGAAATGGTATTTTCTAGTGGATATGAAAATGGAAAATTAGTTGGTGCTCCAACAGGTTCGGTTGAAAACTTCACTACATTTGAGGCATTTTATGATGCTTATAAAACTCAGATGGAATACTTTATCTCTTTACTAGTCAATGCGGATAATTCAATCGATATTGCGCATGCAAAACTTTGCCCATTACCATTTGAATCCTCTATGGTAGAAGATTGTATCGGACGTGGGTTATGTGTTCAAGAAGGTGGAGCAAAATATAATTTTACCGGACCACAAGGGTTTGGTATCGCCAATATGACAGACTCCTTATATGCGATTAAGAAACTTGTATACGAAGAAGGCAAGGTTTCTATTACTGAATTAAAAGAAGCACTTCTACATAATTTCGGAATGACAACGAAGAACGCTGGCTTAAAGGAAAGCTCTCATCTGTCCATAGATATCATATTAGCGCAGCAAATCACAGTGCAGATTGTAAAAGAATTGAAAGAGCGTGGAAAAGAGCCTTCAGAGAAGGAAATAGAACAAATATTAAAGACAGTTCTTGAAGCAAAGAAAGAAAACACAGAGAGTCCAATATCTACAAGAGTGTCAGAGAACACAAGTAATCATTCAAGATATCAAGAAATTCTACAGATGATTGAAGTGTTACCAAAGTACGGAAATGATATCCTAGAGATTGATGAATTCGCCAGGGAGATTGCTTATACCTATACAAAGCCATTACAAAAATATAAAAATCCAAGAGGTGGTGTATTCCAAGCTGGTTTATATCCGGTTTCCGCAAATGTACCGTTAGGTGAACAAACAGGGGCTACTCCAGATGGAAGACTTGCGAATACCCCAATTGCAGATGGTGTTGGCCCAGCGCCAGGACGTGATACCAAAGGACCAACAGCGGCAGCTAATTCCGTAGCACGCCTTGATCATATGGATGCAACAAATGGTACCTTATACAATCAAAAATTCCATCCATCTGCGTTACAGGGTCGTGGTGGACTAGAGAAGTTTGTAGCGTTAATCCGTGCCTTCTTTGATCAAAAGGGTATGCATGTACAGTTTAATGTAGTAAGTAGAGAAACTTTATTAGACGCACAAAAGCACCCAGAAAACTATAAACATTTGGTGGTACGTGTTGCTGGTTACAGTGCCCTATTTACTACATTATCCAGGTCCTTACAGGATGATATTATTAATCGAACAACACAAGGGTTCTAGGATTGATAGATAAAAAGTGTAAGAACGGAGTTAAGATGGACGACTTAAATGTAAAAGGAAGAATATTTGATATTCAACGTTATTCTATTCATGATGGAAATGGAATTCGTACTATTGTATTTCTAAAAGGCTGTGCGTTTCGATGCCGTTGGTGCTGCAATCCAGAATCTCAGGAACATGAGATACAGACAATGAAGGTTCAGGGGAAAGACAAAATAATTGGTACGGATGTTACCGTATCTGAAGTTTTAGAAGAGGTTTTAAAAGATAGAAACTATTATCAAAGGTCTGGTGGAGGCGTCACTCTCTCAGGTGGTGAGGCTTTATGCCAACCGGAATTTACGAATCACCTATTACATGCCTGCAAGGAAGAAGGACTACATACGGCAATGGAGAGTACTGCTTTTGCAAACTACCCAGTGATTGAGAGGATTTTACCGGTTCTTGATCAATATCTTATGGATATAAAACATGTTAACTCAGAGAAACATCGATTATTTACAGGACAGGGAAATGAATTAGTTCTTGAGAATGCGAGAAAAATTGCAGCTTCAAGAGAAACAGAGTTAATTATTCGAGTACCGGTCATACCAACCTTTAACCAAACGGAAGCTGAAATTGCAGCAATTGCTGAATTTGCAGGAAGTTTACCAGGTGTTAAGGAAATGAATTTGTTACCATATCACCGCCTGGGGCAAGACAAATATGATGGGTTAAATCGTGAGTATGCACTGATGGGAATTATGCCACCAATGATAGAAGAGATGGAGTATTTAAAGAAAGTTGCAGAAAAACACTCGGGATTACTTGTGAAAATTGGTGGATGAGTATACTTTGAATCATGCTAATGAGACTGTTTGATATGGAAAGAGAAAGGTTATCTAAAAATACCTTTCTTCAAATATAGAAAGTGTATAAAGAATTTACAGTAAGAAATAGAATGCCTTCATTAAGGAAAGAACCTATGAAGATATTTTATGCCGCCAGCGGCAGAATGAGAGGAAACTATGGGGATTTATGATTCAATGACAACCGAAGATAAACTTCGCATTGTACAGGAATTAGTTCCTGGTAAGCAGATATCTCTGGCTCACATAATAGCTGCACCAGATCCACTTCTAATGGAGAAATTGTGTTTTCAAAAAGAAAACGAGAGGATGAAGGCTGCTATCGGAATATTAACCATGAGCCCTGCGGAGACAGTAATTATTGGAGCTGATTTAGCATTGAAGGCATCGGGTGTTACACTGCAAAATGTAGATTATGCCAGCGGCACTTTAGTATTTACAGGAACAGTATCTGAGGTAGAAGCTGCGATGAATGCGGTTGTGGAGTATTCAAATCGCACCTTGTCTTTTACTGTATGTGACATAACACGTACCTAAGACAGTGTAAAGAGAATTTCTAAGGCGCCAAAATACGCCGCCTAAGGAATTCTAAAACTTCACACTAGAAGAGAATTTCTAAGACGACAAAATACACCGCTCAAGAAATTCTAAAACTTCACATTAGTTTCATGCATTTGTGCTGCCTTTGGCGCCATGTTTTCAAGAATGGTGGTTAAAACTTAGTTAAATGAATCAAAAGAATATAAAACCACATAAAACAACATATAAATTAAATAAACATGTTGACTTATGAATGATTACGGAATATAATATAGAAAAACAAAGAAATACAACGACAAAAGTCACAGGATATAGAAGGAGGATTACAATGAACGAATATGAAGTTAAAAAAGAGATATGTGAGATAGGACGCAGAATCTATAACAAGGGTATGGTTGCTGCAAATGACGGCAACATCTCTGTAAAATTAAATGAGAATGAGTTTTTATGTACACCAACTGGAGTTAGTAAAGGATTTATGACACCAGATTATATATGTAAGGTAGATAAAGATGGTAAAGTACTTCAAGCTAATGGAATATATAAACCATCCTCTGAGATTAAGATGCATATGAGAGTATACCAAGAGCGTCCAGATGTTAATGCGGTAGTTCATGCTCATCCAATGTATGCAACAAGTTTTGCTATTGCAGGTATTCCTTTGACACAGCCAATTATGCCAGAAGCAGTTATTTCCTTAGGTTGTGTTCCAATCGCTGAGTACGGTACACCTTCTACTGACGAGATTCCAGATGCAATTTCTAAGTATATTCAACATTTTGATTCTGTTTTATTAGCAAACCATGGTGCACTAAGCTTCTCCGATTCATTATTAAATGCATATTTTAAGATGGAGTCAACAGAGTTTTACGCACAGTTATTATATCAGGCAAAGGTACTTGGAGGACCAAAGGAGTTAAGTAATTCTCAGGTTCAGAGATTGTATGAATTAAGAAGAGAATTTGGATTAAAGGGAAAACATCCTGCTAATCTTTGTTCCAATACCAAAGAAGGTAAAGCAAGCTGTCATTGTTGTGGTGAAGAGTGTAAGTCTGGTGGCGTAGATAATGCAGATTTAGTTGCTTCCATAACAAGAAAGGTGATGGAACAGCTAGGATTATAAGATTTGGTACTTACGAAATAATAGATTTCGATAAGGAGGGATCGTAAGTGACAGTGAATGAACAATTGGTTCAAGACATCATTAAAAATGTCGTAGCGAGTATGCAATTGACACAAACAAATAAGACAGAACTTGGCGTATTCGACGACATGAATCAGGCAATTGAAGCTGCAAAAGAAGCTCAATTGGTTGTAAAGAAGATGTCGATGGATCAGAGAGAGAAAATCATCTCTGCGATACGTAAGAAAACGATTGAACATGCAGAAACACTTGCCCGTATGGCGGTAGAAGAAACTGGCATGGGTAATGTTGGACATAAGATTTTAAAACACCAGCTGGTAGCAGAAAAGACACCTGGAACAGAAGATATCACGACTACTGCTTGGTCTGGTGATCGTGGTTTAACCTTAGTTGAGATGGGACCATTTGGTGTGATTGGTGCAATAACACCATGTACTAACCCAAGTGAAACAATCATTTGTAACACGATTGGCATGTTAGCTGGTGGAAACACAGTGGTATTTAATCCGCATCCAGCAGCGATAAAGACCTCGAACTTTGCTGTACAGTTAATTAATGAAGCATCACTTTCGGCTGGAGGTCCAGTCAACATTGCTTGTTCTGTGAGAAAACCTACCCTAGATAGCAGTAAGATAATGATGTCTCATCAGGACATTCCATTGATTGCTGCTACTGGAGGTCCAGGCGTAGTTACTGCTGTATTACAAAGCGGAAAACGAGGAATCGGTGCAGGAGCAGGAAATCCACCGGTTTTAGTAGATGAAACAGCTGATATTAGAAAAGCAGCCGAAGATATCATTAATGGATGTACCTTTGATAATAATCTTCCATGTATTGCAGAAAAAGAAGTTGTTGCAATTGATGCTATAGCAAATGAATTAATGAACTACATGGTAAAAGAACAAGGTTGTTATGCAATCACCAAAGAACAGCAAGAAAAGTTAACTAATCTTGTGATAACACCCAAAGGATTAAATCGTAATTGCGTTGGTAAAGATGCCAGAACATTACTTGGTATGATTGGAATTGATGTTCCATCCAATATTCGTTGTATCATTTTTGAAGGTGAGAAAGAACATCCTTTGATTTCTGAAGAGTTAATGATGCCGATTCTTGGAATTGTTCGAGCTAAGAGCTTCGATGATGCGGTAGAAAAAGCGGTTTGGTTAGAACATGGTAATCGACATTCCGCACATATTCATTCCAAGAATGTGGACCGTATCACAACTTATGCAAAAGCGATTGATACAGCTATCCTTGTTAAAAATGCACCTTCCTATGCAGCAATCGGATTTGGTGGTGAAGGATTTTGTACCTTTACTATAGCAAGTAGAACCGGTGAAGGCTTGACGAGTGCAAGTACATTTACAAAACGCAGACGATGCGTGATGTCGGATAGTTTGTGTATCCGATAAAAGGAAGGAGAAAATCGTTACCATGAATTCTGAAAGTATAGAACAGATTGTTCGTCAGGTTTTAGCTGGTTTATCGGATGCGCCAAAGAGCACTTCTACAGTGCCAAGTGCAGGTATTCCAGAGAAAGCTAGAGTCGCAGTATTGACAGAGCTTGAAAAGATTGAATTAAAAGAGTACCCATTACCTCCACTTGGAGATGATGACATCTTAGTAAAGGTGGAAGGCTGCGGTATCTGTGGCACTGACGCTCATGAATATAAAAGAGATCCATTTTCCTTGATTCCAGTTGTACTTGGACATGAAGGTACAGGTGAAATCGTAAAGATGGGTAAGAATGTTAGGTTAGACAGTGCTGGTAAGTCACTTACTGTTGGTGATAAAGTGGTATCCTGTATGATTTTTAAGGATAATCCAGACATCACTATGTTTGACTTAAACAAACAAAATGTCGGTGGTGCAGATGTATATGGTTTACTACCAGAAGATAAGGAAGTTCGTTTTAATGGTTGGTTTGCTGATTACATAGTAATAAAGGGAGGTTCTACAATCTTTAACGTAAGTGATTTGGACCTTTCCTCAAGAATTTTAATTGAGCCTTGTGCAGTATTAATTCACGCAGTGGAACGTGCTAAAACAACAGGGATTCTTCGTTTTAACAGTAGAGTAGTCGTTCAAGGATGTGGTCCTATCGGTCTTATCTGTATCGCAGTTCTTCGTACTATGGGTATTGAGAACATCGTTGCAGTAGACGGCGAAGCAAAGAGATTAGAGTTTGCTAAGGAAATGGGTGCACAGGCGAGTGTGAATTTCAAAGAACACCAAGGAATTGATGCATTAGCAAAAGCAGTAGAAACAGCTTGCGGAGAAAAGCCAGCAGATTTCGGCTTCCAGTGTACAGGAGCTCCAGCAGGACACTCCAATATCTATAAGTTTATCCGTAATGGCGGCGGACTTTGCGAGTTAGGATTCTTCATCAATGGAGGAGATGCCACTATCAATCCTCACTTTGATATTTGTGCAAAGGAATTAACTGTAGTTGGTTCTTGGGTATATACTTTACGTGATTATGCGACTACCTTTGATTTCTTAAAGAGAGCGAAGGGAATTGGGCTTCCTATGGAGAAATTGATTACTCATTCCTATCCATTAGAGCAAATTAACGAAGGCTTTCAGACAAATCTCGCGATGACGGGTCTTAAGATTGCTGTCGTAAATAAATAATAAGAGGTATTGGATATGGGTTTAGCAGTTGGATTTTTAGAGGTATATGGTTTGACGGCAGCATTTGTGGCAGCCGACGCCGGATGTAAGGCCGCTGATGTAACCTTGGAACCATTTGACCGAAATAAGCCGGCAAATGCAGATAAACTTCCCGTTCCATTATTGGTTACGATAAAATTCAGAGGTTCCATTGAGGATGTCAATGCAGCTTTAGATGCAGCGAAATTAGCTGCAAAGCAAGTTACCGATGTCGTATCCATCCATACAATAGCCGCACCTGAGGGTGATGTGAATAAAATGCTTCACTTAAGCGGCTTTGATAAGAATTAATTGAAAATAAATTAATGATGTATGTAGTAATCAACTTGTTTGCAAGTTGATTATATAGAGGATAAGATACGAAGAAAGGACTTGACATTATGGGAAAATCGTTAGGCTTTATTGAAATCAGTGGTGTAACCGCAGCGATTGATGCCCTCGATATTATGTGTAAAACAGCAGGTGTCGAGTTAGTTACATGGGAGAGAAAGATGGGTGGAAGGTTGGTTACAATCATCGTATCAGGATCTGTTTCCGAAGTAACACAGGCAGTAGAATCAGCGGTAAATCAGGCAATTAAAAAACCAGTGGCCCATGCAGTCATTGCAAATCCTCATGAAGAGGTTCTTCGCTTGGTAGATATCAGTGCAAGTAGAATGAAGCCACAAAACGAAGAAATGTAGTGCAAAAGAAGGCAGGGTGATAACATATGGATGATAAATTAGATAAAAAGTCGAATTCGACGAGAAAAGCTGAGATTACTGGAGAGGGAAAAAAGTCTCGCAGTACATCCAAAGTATCACTTACCGGACAAAGCATTGATGCGGTAAGCGGTAGCAACATTTCCATGGAAGTTATGAAAGCTAATAAAAATATAAATGAAGAGGTTACTGTTGATACAACAGTTCTTAAGGAGGAAAAAATTATGGCACAGGAAGCATTAGGAATGATCGAAACAAGAGGTTTAGTAGCAGCGGTAGAGGCAGCAGATGCAATGTTAAAGGCAGCTAACGTAACATTAGTAGGAACAGAAAAAATCGGTTCTGGATTAGTAAGTGTTATGGTTAGAGGAGATGTAGGAGCAGTGAAAGCAGCTGTTGAGGCTGGTGCAGCTAGCGCTGGAAGACTTGGTGAGTTAGTAGCTACTCATGTAATCCCAAGACCACACTCTGATGTTGAGAAAATTTTACCAGGAATTAAATAATAGTTTAATTAGGTAATATCCTTAAACTTCTTATGATGGATAAAGTGACAATGGTTGCTTTATCCATTCAAAAAATAAGGATTTATATAGTTACAAAAGATTTAGAATAGGGTACATATTAGATAACAAGAAGATTTATAAAAAAGCAATAAACATTAAAAAGTAAAGCAGGTGAACGACTTGGAAGATAATCAAATTGAACTCATAACCCGGATGGTATTAAATGTACTACAAGAAAAACAAAGCGGAAAAACAGGCTTCGCGGTTCCAGTCGGTGTGTCTGCAAGACATCTTCATCTAACACAGGATCACGTAGAGCAATTGTTTGGAAAGGGTTATGAATTAACTAAGAAAAAAGACCTCATGGGTGGCCAGTTTGCGGCAAACGAGACGGTTACCATTGTAGGATTAAAGCTTCGAGCTATAGAGAATGTTAGAATATTAGGACCAGTGAGAAAGGCATCTCAGGTTGAAGTTTCTGCAACTGATGCAATCAAACTGGGAGTTAAGATACCAATAAGAGAATCCGGTAACATAAAAGGATCTGCTCCGATTGCAGTGGTTGGACCAAAAGGTGCGATTTACTTGGATGAGGGATGTATAATTGCAAAACGTCATATCCATATGTCACCAACCGACGCTTCGACAGCTGGAGTTAAGGATGGAGATATTGTTTCTGTCAAAGTAGACGATGAAAGAGAGACGGTATTTCATCAAGTACAAATCAGAGTAGATAGTAGCTTTACCCTTGAGATGCATATCGATACGGATGAAGCGAATGCTGCAAAAATTACATGCGGACAGATAGTAACGATTTTATAATCTCGAGTCTTACAAAATACTCTGAAATGGAGGAATTAATATGTTAATCGGCAAAGTAATCGGTAGTGTTGTTTCAACAAGAAAGAATGAGAATCTGGTTGGAAATAAATTTATGATTGTTGAACCTTTAAAAAGCTTTCAAGAAAATAGAATAGTAGCAATTGATAATGTAGGAGCCGGAATAGGTGAATATGTGTTAGTTGCACAGGGTAGTGCTGCAAGAATAGGCTGCGGTGCAGAAAACTCGCCGATTGATTCGGCAATTGTTGGAATTATTGACGATGCAACAGGACTGGAGTAAAACATGATGGTGATAGAAGAGCTTAGCCAAATTGTAAAAGAATATGGAATCTGTGGAGCCGGCGGAGCCGGTTTTCCTACTTATGCGAAGTTTTCTAATAAGGTGGATACTATTATTCTAAATTGCGCAGAGTGCGAGCCTTTGTTAAAGTTACATAGACAATTGTTACGAGACAGAGCATATGAGGTACTGAAAGCATTTTCTATAATAGCTGAAAGTATTGGTGCAAAAGAAGCAATTATAGTTGTAAAACCTTCCTATAAAAACACAATTGCTGCGGTAGAGGCAGAGATTGGTGCTTATAAAAATATGAGCCTAAAACTTTGCAAAGAAGTATACCCAGCTGGAGATGAAGTAGTATTGATTTACGAAGCTACAGGGAGAGTTGTAAAGCCAGGTGGTTTACCAGTAGACATAGGTGTAGCAGTATTTAATGTAGAAACAGTATATAACGTTTATGAAGCTGTTATAAATCATCGACCAGTGACTAGCAAATTAGTCTCTGTTGTGGGAGAAGTGAAAGAGCCGAAAACAGTACGAGTGCCACTTGGTATGACAGTAAAAGAAGTTGTAGAAATGGTAGGCGGTATCACAACAAAAGAGCCAGCTTATCTTATGGGCGGTCCAATGATGGGTTCCGTTGAAAGTGAACAGCATTTAATAACGAAAACATCGAATGCCATTATAGTGCTACCAAAGGATCATTATGTGATTATTCGTAAGGAAAGTAAGCCCTCTATCGATTTAAAAAGGGCAGCGGCATCTTGTTGTCATTGTGAGATGTGCACGGATCTTTGTCCTAGACATTTATTAGGACATCCAAGTAATCCACACCTTTTTATGCGGGCAGCAACCTGTAAGGACGTTCAAAATCCTCAGATATTTTTAGATACCATGTATTGTTGTAGTTGCGGACTTTGTTCTATGTACGCATGTGGTCAAGGATTATCACCTGCAAGTTTAATCACCTTATATAAGCAGGGGTTACGTCAAAATGGGGTGAAACCACAAGTGTTAGAACCAGCGCCAGTAGAACCTTCTAGACAATATCAGCAAATTCCAGTGGAGCGTTTGATGAAACGACTTTGCCTCACTCATTATAATGTTCCAGCTCCGTTATTTGAGGAGTTACAGAGGGCAAAAAGAGTGAAAGTGAAATTGAGTCAACATGTGGGAGCACCTGCAGTTTCTGTGGTCTCTGTTGGAGATAAAGTGGTAACAGGACAATTGATTGCGAAAAGTGGTGATGGTCTTAGTTTACCGGTTCATGCCTCCATTGATGGAACAGTGTTAGAAGTGAATAATCAGTTTATTATGATAGATGCAGTGTAAAACAGTACGTAATTGGTAGCATACGATACTATAGTGCCATACGACAATGTCGTACGCTATAATATCGTACAGAAAGGATAATCCATGAGTAAAGCAATTGGAATGGTAGAATATAAAACCGTATCATCAGGTATTATGGCAGCGGATTTGATGGTTAAAACAGCAGATATTGACATCGTGGAAGCACAAACCGTTTGTCCGGGTAAATATATTATTTTAATCACTGGTGATTTAAGTGCGGTAAATGCTTCGGTAGAGGCAGCCAGAATTCAGTTTGAAACACATCTCATTGATAGTTTCATACTTGGTAATCCTCACGATGGTATTTTACCGGCAATTTACGGTGCGTCAGTGGTGGAAGAAATCGAAGCGCTTGGTGTGTTAGAAACTTACTCAGCAGCTTCCATTATCGTTGCGGCTGATGTTGCAGCAAAAACAGCAGCTGTTGAACTAGTAGAGGTTAGGGTCGCACGTGGTATGTGTGGTAAGTCTTATCTTATGTTAACCGGTGAAATTGCATCAGTAACCGCTTCTATTGAAGCTGCAAAGAAAGCCATTGGAGAAAACGGTATGTACTTAGATAGCTCTGTACTTGCACATCCAGATAAGAAGTTACGCAATAAGTTGATGTAGTAAGTGATATGATAATTGATATAGTAAGTGATATAGATAATATTGATATGAATTTGTAAAGCTTAGCATGAAGGGTGCGCATGATAAAAAGGATTGCGTACCTTTTTATTATAAAGGAATGGTTCATTTAATTGTAAATTGATTTCAATCAAATATAAACGCACAAATATAAATATGCAAATATAAACATGAAAATACTGTATGATTACTTTGTTTCTTAAGCAGGACCGGCTAAAAAGGTAATACTATTATTAGGATTGATTTTAGCTAAAAAAATCATTATACTATGCTTAGAGTTAATATTTCAGGACGAAAATTTGTACATTTTGTTATTCAAATTAGAAAAACAAAAGAATTTGATTATGTCAGGTAATGTATCTGTTGAAGTTTACATAAGTGTTTATTGGATTATAATATTACAAAGGATATATGACAAAATAGTCGCCAGAAGATGAGTTATGGGGGAATGTAAATGTTAGCAATAGAACGAAAGAATTTGATATTAGCAAAGTTACAAAAAGAAAATAAAGTTGTGGTTAGTGAACTAAGTCAGCTTTTTGATGTTTCAGAAGAAACAATACGAAGAGATTTAGAGAAGCTCGATAAAGAGGGGCTTGCAATTAAGACTTATGGTGGCGCTGTATTAAATGAAAATAATAATGCAGAATTACCATTTACCGTTCGAGAAAATACTAATGTTTCACAAAAGCAGAGGATAGCAGAGATTGTAGCAGGACTTATTAAAGATGATTCTACAATCATGTTGGATGCAAGCTCAACAGCATTATTTGTTGCTAGAAATATTAAACATAAGAAAAATATAACGCTTATTACGAATTCGATTGAAATTTTAGTAGAATTAGCCGATGTATCTGGATGGAATATGTTATCAACCGGTGGAACTGTAAAAGAAGGTTCTTTAGCTTTGGTTGGACATCAAGCAGAGAAGATGTTAAGTTCCTATCATGTGGATATTGCGATTGTTTCATCAAAGGGAATCGATTCCATTGAAGGATTTTCAGATTCCAGTGAAACACATTCCGAAATAAAAAAGAAGATGTTAGACTGCGCCTTTAAAAAAATCTTAGTAGTGGACTCCTCTAAGTTTGACAGGATATCATTTAAGAAAATTGGTGAAATATCGGAACTAACTACAATTGTAACAGATTGTGAGCCAAGTGATCGTTGGAAGAAAGTATTCGATTCCGCTAAGGTGGAGTATTTGTATCCTGGGAAGCAGGAGTAGTTTTGAATAGGGATAACACTAATTACTCATTAAAACCTCTGAAAAATCTTCGCAAAAAAACATATTAGTTTTCTTGCTCGATTTTTTGGAGGTTTTATAATATGATAAGATAAGTGAAAAATGATTGAAGAAATGGGGTTTACATATGGAGGAAACACAGAAGGAAGTATCTATAGATAAGTCTGATGGGAATAATTATGGAGAATTCGTCGAAGTAAGGCCGTGGAAGCGGTTCTGGGCTAGAGGACTCGACAATATTTTATTTATACTCTTTGTTTTTTTCTTGCTTAAAGAACTTTTACAAGTAGATTTAATGGAGTTTGAATCTTTTTTGGTTTACTTATCGGCCATATTCATATGGACATTAATTGAGGCTGTTTTATTATGCACATGGGGTACAACGCCCGGTAAATGGCTTTTTAACGTGACAATCCGTAACGAGGATGGGAAAAAACTAGGATTTGTATCTTCACTAAAAAGAAGCATTTGGGTATGGATTTATGGAATGGGATTTGGAATTCCTGTTATAACCCCATTCGGACTGTTTAATCAATATAGGAAACTGACAAAAATGAAGTCTACGACGTGGGATCGTAGATTGAGGCTTATCGTTCGGCATGATTTTTTGCAAAACATAAAAACAATAATTATCGTATCTACATATATCCTTATTGTGATTTTTAAGATTATTATTCCTTTAGCGGATCAGATGGACGAGGAAACCATGAGGGTTATGATGTATAACGAGACTCCTGGTTCTGCTTTATCCTTCAACAACAGTGGCTATTCATTAATGGACAGCGGGGAGTATCAGAAAGCAAAAGAACAATTTTTAAAAGGATTGGACGCACGTCCAAGTATTGATTTAAAGGGCACACTACTCAATAATTTAAGCTGGGCATGCTTATCACTGGGTGAATACGAGGAGGCGCTTCAATACAGTAAGGAAAGTTTAGCGATTGATGATCTTAGCAGTGTTGTATACTGCAATTATGCTAACGCCCTATATATGCTTGGAAAGAATAGTGAGGCGGAGGAAGCATATAAGACTGCCTTGGATTTGGATAAGAAAAATGCTTACGCATATTACGGTCTTGGAAAGCTTAAGTACTATGCTTATGCTTATAAAGAGGCCATTGATTCATTTAGCGAATATACCAGATTGAAAAAGGCTGATGAGGATGGTTGGTGCTTTTTAGGACTGTCATATCTTTATGGAACCAAAGATATGTCAAAAGCAAAGGAATACCTTGATAAGGCAATGAAAATTTCTCCTGAAAATGTCTTTATTATAAGCAGTATGGCCGATTATTATCAATATGTAGGTGATTCACAAAAGGCAGAGGATTTATATAAAAATGCTCTTGAAAAAAATCAGGATGATTATGACTTGTTGTATTCTGTTGCTGAATTCTATCAGGATAATGGAAAGTATGATGAAGCCATTCAATATGCAGAACGTGCTATCAATACTGACGAGTCAGAATATAAAGCATACGGTATAAAAGCGCAGACATTTTTCTGGCAAGGAGAAAAACAAAAGGCAATTGACACAATTGATCTAATGACAAGAAATAATCTACAAAATGCTGATGCTTATTATGCTGCCGGTAATTTGTACATGAACGAATATGAGTACAAGTTTGCTGTTGAAAATTATGATAAAGTCCTTGAGATGAATCCACTTAATGAATATGCCTGTATAGGGAAAATCAGGGCACTTTATTTTAGTAAACGCTACACCGCTTGTCTCAAATACGCACTTATTACAGAGGATCAATTTAATAATTATGAAATTTCCTGGTATATAGGAAATGTATATTCCAGGCTTAGTGATTCTGAACAAGCACTGGAACATTACAAAATGGCATTGGAAAAGAATGAAGAGGATGCGGACCTTTTAACAGATATAGGATGGGAATACTATTATACTGAGGAATTTACCGATGCAAGCTTATATGCGGATAAAGCGTTGCAGTTAGATGGTACCAATTATAAAGCGACAAATCTTAAAAAATTGATTGAAAAGAGACAAACTAATGTAATAGATCAAGTTACAGAATTTATAGAAAAAAATTATATGTACTATAAATCCAACGCATCCTATGATACATTAAAAAATAGCTTGATAGCAAATCAATCCGAGAAAATAGAGGATATAAGCAAGCTTTTTGACTCGATACATAAAGATAATGATCCATTTTCCTTTATTCTATACGGAGAGAACTATAAACGTTACCTTAAGTACCAATCCGGCAAAACAGTAGAGTATAAAGATGTCGGTGAGAATATAAACTACATAAGGATAACCAGCTTCTCCAGTAGTACGGCAAACGAGTTTTTGGATGTTGTTGATGCCATAGAGAATACCAAAGACAAATATCTGATCATTGATTTGATAGATAATGGCGGCGGTGATACAAACAGCGGATGCGATATCTTGGATTTTTTGCTACCAGATCGCGTGGTATGTAATCTGATATACAAGGATGGATATTCTGATTCATACTATTCGGATGATGCGTATATAGCATTTAAACATATTTTTGTCCTGACAAATGAAAATAGTGCCAGCTGCTCAGAGCTGGTAACCCTGGGCTTAAAAACCTACCTTGACAATGTAACTGTCATTGGCAGAAAAACCTTTGGAAAAGGAGTAGGGCAGCTCTTGTTTGAGGATAAAACCAGAGGGTTTGTTATATTTATGGTTAATCACTATTGGAACGTACGTGAAGAGAATATAATGGGAAAAGGCATACAGCCTGATATTGAAGTTCTCGGGGATTCTAATGAGTTATACATGAATGAGGTATATAATCTGATAAAAAGTATGAAGTAGTATGATATAAATTGTATTAATTTATATTGAAGGTACCCATTATACTCGCTGTTCCATTAAGAAGGTACTTTTTTTAGATAACCGGACTTTTAAATATATATTGCATTATTAAGAGGAATTTTGGAATTGGAGAACGCAAAGATATGTATGTTGCATTGATTTCATTGAAGGATTTCCGATTTCAGTAAAATACATTCAGATTTAAAGAAGAAGTTACAGTGGGACTAATGTGAGTATACACTGTAACTTTTTTGTATATATAATTTTATGAAAAAGTTTGCTCAATGAATCGATGTTTTATGTAAATAAATAAAGGCTAAATAAATAAAGAATTAAATAAGATGGGATAAAAAAGACGTAAAGTAAAGTGTAAATTATACCATAAAACCTTGCATTAAATACCAAATAATGATAGAATATTACAGAATCTGATAACAAGCAAATTATAACGTGAATTTTTTAAAGTGTTAAAAAGACAAAACGATACTTTAATCCTTGTTATTACTGTTTGTTTCAAAACACACAAAAGAGAAAAAGGCATATAAGAAACTTATTACAATGTAATGAGATAAAATTATAAAGTACATCTGATACCGAAAAAATGAAACGTATGAATATGGAGGAAGTATAATGAAAAAGGTACTACTAATTATTTTAAGTTTGATGCTAATCATCCCGTCTGGAAAAGTTTATGCTGAGGAATCAGTGATCAATGCCTATACTACAGCGAAAGAAGATGCAGTGGTTAATACCATAACATTTCCAGAAGAAGAAAAGACATATTCCGAAGAATTAAAATTATCTAAGGGTGCTCTAATAGTTAATGTTGCTGATACACAGGATACGAAATATAGTATGTTCACGCTAACTATTTATTCTGATGCACAGAAAAAAACAAAAGTCGGATATTCTGTAAGTCGTTTTTACGGAGATAAAGAAACACAAAAAAACATTGAGATACCAAAAGATGGTACCTATACTGTTGTATATGAATTATCACGTAGAAATGATCCACAGGAGATTTCCTTTGATGTGACTTATAGTGAGGTGCTAAATAAGGACCAAACATTAAAAAAGGGGGAGACTGTAGTAGGTTATCTTAGCTCTAATTTAAAAGAAACATTATATAAGATAACTATTGAAGAGACAGGTTACATAAATGTGAAGATGGAGACAGACGAACCTTATGGTGGCGTAGCATATATGTCTTTCTTAGACTCCAAGAAGAAAGAGTTAGAAAAAGAAGAATATGTTAATGTTCAGAGGAAGGATACTATGTACTATGGTGTTAAGAAGGGAACTTACTATATTAAGGTAAGATCAAGTCTTGGTATCTATTCTATCTCTTATTCCTTCCAAAAAGTAAAAGATAATGGAGCTGCAAAAAAAGCGGATGCGACTACGTTAAGCGTAGGTGGTAAAGCGATGAGCGGAGTTATTTTAGCAGATAGCAAGGACACTACAGCAGAGTGGTTTAAGTTTACATTGAAAGAAAGTACCAAGATTGAAATAAAGTATAGCGGAAATACAAATAGTAACATGCGATTTGAAATTGAAAGCGATTCCGTTAAATTTATACTTGGCTCTTTCAATATAACAAATGCTAAGAAAGAAGATTCAGCAAAGTTTACAAAGGCATTACCGAAAGGAACCTACTATATAAAAGTTTATAAAGGAACATCCGGTACATCTGGTAATTATAATGTTCAAGTTGTAAAAGAAAAGTAATATATTGAAATAGAAAATGCTCCTTTGGGGGCATTTTCTATTTTAGGACAAGGAGAAGTTCGCGAAGTGCTTTTTCTTGTTTAAATAAACAATTAATCATTGCTAAGGATGGAGGTTAACCATGGAAAAAACGTATTCGAAATTTCGTTTTAGTCAAGAAGAGAAAAGCATGATGCAAGATGCAATTATTCAGTATTTTGAAGAGGAGCGTGATGAAAAGTTAGGTATCATAGGTTCAGAGAATTTATTGGATTTCGTTCTTGAATTGATTGGTGATAAAATATACAACACAGCTCTTGATGACGCTAAGAAATTCTATAAACGGTCACTGGAAGATTTGGAAAGTGATTATTATGGTTTGTATAAAGATTGAATTAATACGGAAGAGCATGTTCTATTGGTATTATAAAGAAAAAAGTTGAAATGATGGTATTCATTATTAAAAAGCAAAATAAAAAGAAAAAATGCCAGTCAAAAAATCTTTTAAGATTTTTGAAGGCATTTTTTTATTGCTTCAAAGCTTGTCTTGCTAATCACATGCTCCATCTTACAGGCATCTTCGACAGCTGTTTCATTATCAACTCCAAGGCTAACAAGCCAGGAAGTCAGAAGATTATGGCGTTCATAAATCATCTCTGCAATTTCTTTACCCGAATCAGTGAGATAAATGAAACCAGCATCCGTTACAGTAATATACTCGTTCTCTCTTAAGTGCTTCATAGCAACACTGACACTGGATTTTTTATAATTTAACTCATTAGCAATATCAATAGAACGCACGACCGGTAAGGATTTGCTTAAGATCAATATAGTTTCTAAGTAATTTTCAGCAGATTCATTTATATTCATAAAAACCTCATTTCTATGTGACAATTTGTAAAATTATATCATCTAGTATAACATAATTTAAGCATAATATCAATTTAGGAACTACATTTGGGTTGATATTCACTTGAGACATACCAATAGTCTTTTTAAATCGACTGAGATAGAGTGAAAATAAGTTAATGAGAAATATTCTCAATTAGGTCATTGACACAAAACATTGGTTAGTATATACTAACTGTCAGAAAGAATAAAGAGCTGATAGGAAAGGACGTGAAGGTTATGCCATTATCCATGGCGAAGAAAGGTGAAGTCAGTGTTATACAGAATGTATGCGGTAAAGAAGAAACTAAGAGATTTTTAGAGAGCCTTGGTTTCGTTACTGGTAGTTTTGTAACAATTGTCTCAGAACTTGGAGGCAATATCATCGTTAATATTAAAGAATCAAGAGTTGCGTTAAATAAGGATTTGGCTAGTAAAATTATGATTCAGATTCAGGGATAATCTATTGAATAAAGCAAGAGAAATGGAATCAAGAGAAATGGAATCAAGAGAAAGAAGGGTAGGATATGAAGACACTTAGAGAAATTCCTTGTGGGCAGACAATAACAGTCGTTAAAATCAATGGCAATGGTCCTGTTAAGCGTCGTATAATGGACATGGGGATAACCAAGGGAACAGATATTTATGTAAATAAGGTTGCTCCACTTGGAGATCCACTGGAATTAACCGTAAGGGGATATTCTTTATCTTTACGTAAAGCAGATGCTGAAATGATAGAGGTAGAGTAATTTTTTTGCTCATAGGTTAGATATAACTAACTATAATTAGAGAAACGAAACATTCTGTTTTATTTCCTTAACAAATTACATGATGGGAAGATTGAGACGACATAACAAGGAAATGAAAAATAAAAAGGGAAATAAAAAATAAAAAGGGAAATAAAAAATAAATAGGAATGTAAATAAATAGGGAGGCTTTAAATGTCAATAAAGATAGCACTAACAGGAAATCCGAACTGTGGAAAAACAACTTTATTTAATGCTTTGACTGGATCCAATCAATTTGTTGGAAACTGGCCAGGGGTTACAGTTGAAAAGAAGGAAGGTAAATTAAAAGGATTTACGGATGTAATCCTTACCGATTTACCGGGAATTTACTCACTATCACCTTACACTTTAGAAGAGGTTGTTGCGAGAAATTATTTGATGGGAGAAAAGCCAGATGCCATTATTAATATTATTGATGGTACAAATTTAGAGCGTAACCTATACTTAACTACTCAACTTTTAGAATTATCGATTCCTGTTATTATGGCAATCAACATGATGGATGTGGTTGAAAAGAGCGGGGATAAGATACATATTGATAAGCTGAAAGAAAAATTAGGCTGCGATATTGTTGAAATATCAGCATTAAGAGGAAAAGGTATTTCTGACTTAGCAAAAAAAGCGGTAGATTTAGCACAGAGTAAGCAATTGATCGAAAAATCACCTCGCTTTTCAGCAGAGGTGGAAGAAGCAATCGAGAGTATTGAAGAAAGATTACCTGTCGAGGTTCCAATCGAGCAAAAGCGCTTTGTTGCGATTAAATTATTGGAAAAGGATGATAAGATTGAAAATCAATTTGAGAACTTACCAGTTGTAAAATCTGAAATTTCCCGGCTTGAAGAATTATATGATGAGGATACCGAGAGCATTATTACGAATGAACGTTATGTGTTCCTTACCAAGATTACGAAGAAATGTTACCAAAAGCAGCTGAAAGAAAAATTAACTACTTCGGATAAGATTGACCGTATTGTGACCAATCGTATCTTAGCACTTCCGATTTTTGCAGTAGTGATGTTTTTAGTATATTACGTGTCTGTCACAACCATAGGTGGTATGGTGACAGATTTAGTGAATGATGGAATATTTGGAGAGGGATTCTCTTTCTTCGGATCATTTGTGCCTGGAATTCCAGTACTAGTTGAGCAGGGATTAACTGCAATTGGATGTGCAGACTGGCTACAAGGCTTAATTCTTGATGGTATGATCGGTGGTGTAGGAGCCGTACTTGGCTTTGTACCTCAGATGCTATTGCTATTTCTATTCCTTGCATTCCTCGAGAGCTGTGGTTATATGGCTCGAGTTGCTTTCCTTATGGACCGTATCTTCCGTAAATTCGGTTTATCCGGTAAATCCTTTATTCCTATGCTAATTGGTAGTGGATGTGGAGTTCCTGGGATTATGGCCTCCCGTACAATTGAAAGCGACAGAGATCGTAAGATGACAATTATTACAACCACATTTATCCCTTGTAGTGCAAAGTTACCAATCATAGCTTTGATTGCAGGTGCATTATTTGATGGAGCCTGGTGGGTAGCTCCAAGTGCTTATTTTATTGGTATCGCGGCGATTGTTACATCAGGTATCATATTAAAGAAGACGAAATTGTTTGCTGGGGATCCTTCACCGTTTGTTATGGAAATGCCTCCATATCATATGCCGACAGTAGGAAATATTCTTCGTAGTATGTGGGAGAGAGGATCTTCCTTTATCAAAAAAGCAGGTACTATTATTTTGCTTTCTACTACTGTAATTTGGTTTGCTCAGAGCTTCGGATTTACAGACGGAGTGTTTGGAATGGTTGAGGATATGAATGATAGTGTCTTGGCTGCATTTGGGAAAATTATAGCTCCAATTTTTGCTCCGCTTGGATTTGGTGAGTGGAAATCGACGGTTGCTACAATTACTGGACTTATTGCGAAGGAAAATGTTGTTGGTACGTTTGGTGTGTTGTACGGCTTTGGAGAAGTTGCGGAAGATGGCGTTGAGATTTGGGGAACACTTGCAAGCAGTATGACAACAATTTCTGCATACACTTTTCTAGTATTTAATCTTCTATGTGCACCTTGTTTTGCAGCGATGGGAGCAATAAAAAGAGAGATGAATAATGCAAGATGGTTCTGGATTGCGGTTCTTTATCAGACTGGATTTGCTTATATCGTAGCATTTGTTATCTACCAATTTGGATCATGGATTAGCTTGGGTACTTTTGGTCTATTTACTGTAATTGCAGTTCTTATATCAGCAATTTTTATATACTTATTGGTTCGACCAAGTAAAAGAGTTTTAGTAAAATAAAGATATTTGATGTTTAAATAGTATGAACTGAATGTAGAGAATACGTTCATATTTGCACATAAAGTTCTACTATTTTAGTAAGGTGTTGGTGCACCGGAATGGAGGTTCTTATGGGAACATTTCTTGTCTTACTAGTAGTTGTTGCGGTTATTGCAATTGTATGTCGAAGCATATACAACGATAGAAAAAAGGGAAAGATAGGCTCCTGTGGTTGCGACTGCTCTAAGTGTGGTGGTAGTTGCCATTAAGAGAGATAGCAGGTAAGTGATAGGAGTTTATTGTGACTGAGAACTTAGAAGAACATATACTGAAAAAACTTAAGGATAGCGGATACAGGATTACTAAAACAAGAATCAAGCTACTTCATATTGTTCTTAATGAAGAGTGTACGAGTTGTAAAGAGCTATATATTAAAGCAAGGCAAGGTAATCTTGAGATTGGTTTAGCAACAATTTATCGATTTGTAAACACATTAGAAGATATAGGGGTTCTTAAACGCAAGAATATGCAAACTATGCTACCTGATAACATAAGTACACCTATCTTTGAGGTTCAAAAAGAATTAAATCAAACAAATAAAGAAAATCATCAGGTTATATTAATAGCAGATAACAGTGAATATTCAATAATATTAGAGGATCATACTACCCACCTACTTTCTGAATCTGAATGGAAGAAGGTATTGGAAACTGGACTTAGTGCCTGTGGGTTCTCAATGCATAAAAATATAGCTACTGTAATAATGAGAAAAGGAGGCAACGTATGAGTGTTGTAATTATAGGTGGTCATGACCGTATGGTTTGTCAGTATAAAAAGATATGTCAATCATATCAATGCAAGGCAAAGGTATTCACCCAGATGCCAAATAAATTAAGGGACCAGATAGGTTCTCCTGATCTCATTGTGTTATTTACCAATACGGTATCTCATAAGATGATTCGTTGTGCACTCGCAGAGGCAGAAAAGAATCAAGTTGACGTGATACGTTCACATACCAGTAGTGGAAACGCATTGATTGGCATATTAGAGCAGAAGATGATAGCATTATAAAGCAGGTTTAAATTAAAAATATTAATAACACAAAAGTCGGGTTAAAAGAATATGATATCCTCCTTGCATGAAACAGTTTTTATTATTTAAACTGTCTTATAAAAGGGAGCTTATCAAACTATATCCCGACTTCTCTTTAATACATGCCAAGAAGAATTAGTAAATCGTATTTTTGTTTCCTTATCGATAATAACCACAATCCTTACAGTTTCGAATTGAGTTCATGTTTCTAGTCGCACATTTAGGACAAATCCAAAAATCTACTTTTTTTATCTCTGTTTCTAGTTCTTTTGACTCGTTTTCTGCATTAAGAGCATTCACTTTTTTTGTTTTTTTAAATAATCCCATGACATTACCTCCCACAATAGGAAAATTTATGTTACTATTATTCCTATATAGTATATTTTGGTACAAGTAATTGTATGACTAATGGTCATACTTTACCTGCGTCCTAACATGAATACCTTACCAAGGAGGAAAGAAGCATATATTATAAAACTATGTCGATTTAAAATTTTCATGTTACAGAAACGTTATGAAGCTGCCATATTTTTAACAAAGATTGAACCTAGACTTAAGAAGAATAAGACGAGCAATATGTTGTTTGCTCGTAATTAGGAAGGAAGTAAGTATCAAATGAGCAAGAAATGTACCAGAGAGGTTATTACTAAGAGAGAAAATAAGCAATACACCAGCATAAAATTCATCAAAGGGCTAAGTTTCTTATTAGTTGTAGCGATTCTTGGGAGCAATATAGCTCCAAGTATAGTAATAGCTAAGACTACGGAAGACACTACATTTGAATTTCAAGAAGAGAGCATGCCAGACGATATCAATACGCAAGGCGATCTTAATATAGATGCTGATACGTTAAAAAAGTTCGGTGAGAAAATAGACTATTTAAAAATGTCAAAGAAAGCAACAATCTCAACAGAGAATAAGGCAATGTTAGTTGATATGACGGCGAGTGAATTATTAGGAGGGTCCTTTTTATCCAGTCGTTCCAATTTTAGTGGGTTTAATGACTTGATGTTTATCTTGACTACATTAAGGGAAGCTCCTCTAACAGATATTGTAACGGTAAGTAAGCGAGCTGCTTCATTAAAGGGAGAAAATATATTCGGATTCAAAGAAGGAGATAAGATTTCTCTCAATGATTTACTTCTATGTTTTTATTTCACGGGAAGTGAAGATGCTAGGTTAGCTATCGTTGATCATATTGCTGGTAATGATACCACATTTATTGCTATGATGAATTCTGTTGCTCGAAATATCGGATTAATTAACACGAATTACTCTAACATAAATGGCGATTATAATAAAAGTCAGAGAACAATGTTATATGATATCTATTCCATTGTTTACGAATTATTCAATGAAGATTTTATGAAAGAGGTTTTAACAGAAAATAAGCTTTTTATTACATATGAAAATAGTAATGGTAATACAGTAAAAAAAGCTTGCGTTAATCAGAGTATGATAGATGCTAATAGTGTTGCAGTACCTGAGAACATGAAAATAGTTATAGCATTTACAAGAAACTGCAAAATACTAGGTAATGGGCAAATCGTATTAGTGGAAGGAGAAGATGGCCATTTTTATCTCTCTATCTTAATGGAGGTAGATAAGAGAAGGGATATCGGAAAGGAATCGGGTAGAATATTAGAGATAGTTAATGGTAAAGAGTATTTTGATGAAAAAATACCAACGCCTACGCCGACACCAACGAAGAAACCGGAACCAACACCAAAGCCAACAGTTACCCCGAAGCCAACACCAAAACCAACAGCGATTCCGACTCCTACACCAATTGCATATAAAGCTAAAATTCCTACCCAAAGCAACAATGCACGTTATCAGTTCCTTATGAATACAAATTATAAAGCGTATACTATTTATGATGCGCCTGTAGGATTTCGGTCTGCAACGGAAGCAGCCAAGAACATGAAGGTAATAACGGTTCCGGTCTGGAAGATGGATGTGGCAGGAAAGAAGTATCCCTCAACAATGAAACTATCAATCCATAAGAAACTTGCGGATGGAGTTTCTAGCATCTTTAAAGAAATTTATGATTTACCAATGAAATTTCCGGTTAAGACAATGCTGGGATTTAGTTATCGTAAGGTTGGAGGGGTAGGACTTAGTCAATCTACTTTACTATCCATCCATTCGTTTGGCGCTGCAATTGATATAAATCCAGGAGATTATGACAATGACTATTTCCTTGGAAAAGGAAATGACTTAAGAAACAGATCAAATCCATATTGCATTCCAGACGAAGTGATTGAGATATTTGCAAGCTACGGTTGGTTCTGGGGTGGTGATTTTGAAATTAGTGCAGATACCATGCATTTTCAATATCTAGGATTAGAATTCTTGTCGTATCAGGGAAAGAACCCATTTCGAGAATTAAAATATAAAGATGGAACTGTTATGAGTGGTATTGATGTTAAGAACTTACAGCAACGTTTAAATCGTCTTGGATATAAGGTGACTGTCGACGGCACCTATGGAAAGAATACAGAAACAGTTATAAAGAAGTTTCAAAAGGATAATAAATTAAAAGAAACAGGAGTAGTAAATTATTCTACTTGGGAAAAATTAATCAATTTAACACATTATATGGGATATGTATTTTAACCTTATCATATCTGCTTTAACAAGTTTTTTTATGTGTTTCATGCCAGGCATGGCTATTAGTCGTGCCTGGCTTTTTTTATATAAAGTAAGAATACTATTATTTATAATCCTAACATATATTGTGTAAAGAATGAGTGTCCCAATAAAAAACGTGACTTTTCAGGAGGTATATTTGACACAATAGTAACTATTTTATTTTTATCATCTAAAGGAGATATAGAAAGTGAATACGAGGCTTAAGGAAGTTATTTTAGCACCTATGAACTTATTATATAGAATTAAACCTGAATTATGTTTAAAGATTTTATATCGCTTGAAGACTGGTAGAAAGTTAAATTTAAATAACCCAAGAGTATATTCTGAAAAAGTACAGTGGCTTAAACTAAATTATAAAAATAAACTTTTACCGATATGTGCAGATAAATATACAGTAAGACAATATGTAAAAAAATGTGGCCTCGAAAGTATACTTGTAAAATTATTATGGGAAGGGTATAACCCGAATGATATACCATTTGATGACCTACCACAGAAATTTGTAATTAAAGTAACCCATGGATGTGGGTGGAATATTATTTGTAAAAATAAAAATCAATTGAATGTTCCAAAAACAATTAAAAAATTAATACGGTGGCTAAAAACAAAGTATCTTCCTTGCTATGGTGAATGGTTTTATGGAGTTATAAAACCAAGAATTATTATAGAAGAATATCTCGATAACGGAACTGGGAAAGTGCCTATCGATTATAAGATATTTTGTTTTCATGGAGAACCCAAATATATTGCAGCACATGTTGATAGATTCATTAATCATAGAAGAAAAATGTATGATATAGAATGGAATCCATTTCCCATTACTGCCAGATATGTTGATCCTAATGTACATGTAGAAAAACCAAAGGAACTAGATAAACTTTTAGGGTATGCCAGAATACTATCAAAAGAATTTATACATGTGAGAGTAGATTTCTATATAGTGAAATCTAAAATATATTTCGGTGAATTAACTTTCGCTGATGAGGCTGGGTTTGGGACCATTTCTCCCAAAGAAATGGAGAAAAAGATAAGCAGCTGGATTAAACTGCCTTTACATCAAGAAGGGTATTCTTAGAATAATGATGGAAAGTTTAAATAATAAAAGACATTTTATATTAGCATAAGGAGATATATAACATGAATAAGAGTGTAAAGAAATTTATTTTAGCACCAATGAACTTATTATATAAAATTAACCCGGAATTAGATCTTAAAATCTTATATCGATTGAGAATCCATAGAAAGTTAAATTTAGAAAACCCAAAGACGTATACGGAAAAACTTCAATGGATTAAGCTTTATTATAAAAATAAATTACTACCAATATGTGTAGATAAATATGAAGTAAGACAATTTGTAAAAAAATGTGGTTGTGAAAATATACTTACAAAATTACTTTGGGAAGGGTATAACCCACAGGATATTCCATTTGAAGATCTACCGCAAAAATTTGTAATTAAAGTTACACATGGAAGCGGAATGAACATTATTTGTAAGAATAAAAATGATTTAAATATTCCGAAAACAATTAGAACATTAAAGCGAAGGTTAAAAGAAAAGTATTTTCCATGCTATGGGGAATGGTTTTATGGAGTCATAAGGCCAAGGATTATAATAGAAGAATTTCTTGATGATGGAAAAGGTTACTCTCCGATGGATTATAAAATATATTGCTTTCATGGGCAGCCAAAATGTATCATAGCACATGTTGACAGATTTACGAATCATCGAAGTCATATGTATGATCTGGAATGGAACTCCATTGAGAATATATCGACGAAAGAAATAGATCCCAATCTAACTGTAGAAAAACCAAAGGAATTAGATCAATTATTAGAGTATGCAAGAATTTTATCTAAAGATTTTATGCATGTTAGAGTGGATTTATATAGTTTGAATTCTAAAATATACTTTGGCGAATTAACTTTTACTAGTGACTCTGGATTTATGACTATTAGCCCAATAGAAACAGATGAAGAAATAGGAAGCTGGATTGTGCTACCGTAAGTCTAACTTTCTAATTTATTAACTGTTAATAGTAACAATTCGACAACTCATCAATATAATAAACAATCTATTTAAAAATGAGGTGTTTTTATTGAACAAACATAATATGCTTTCTTGCATAACAATATTTGTATTACTAATTATTGCTTGTATAGTAATAACTATTAAATTTAGTTTATTAAATAATGCTGATAAAATAACAGAAGAATATACCAGCAAAGTACATATAGAGGATGATAATTTGAATGAAACCGAAAATGCTATTTTAAATATACTTATTGATACTGCTTCTACATCAAATATTCAATCAACTACTTTAAGTGAAACATATTATACCTATTTAAAAAGTTATCTTGAAAGCACAAAAGTGCAATTAGAACCAGAAACTTTATATCAACTAGAAGATAACATGAAAGACATAACTGCAATTATAAGTTTAGAAAAAGTAAGTAATATTAAAAGCATGTCACTAGATTCTAGAGAAATAGTATTAAGTATAACAAAACAAATATATAAAACTTGCGGATTAAAGATAGTATTTAATCTACAAGGGGATATACAAAAGATATCTGATATCAATGGAAATTATTTAGACTTAGGCGAAAGTTTATTTGAACAGGAGTTTTTTGATTTTCCTATATTTTTATCTGTACTATTTGTAGTGCTTTTCTTATTTCATATATGTTTACGCATTGCAAAGAAAAATCAATTATTTATAAAGGAAGAGAGATATGAACTTCATTAAAAAAAATGCCCCTAATAAATATCTGCTAGCAGTAGATTTATGCTGCATTTTATTATCTTTCTTTTTTACAACATGGATACGTTATGGAGGAATAACTAGATATTGGGTTAGAAATATGTATGGAATTGCATTTATCTTTATTCTCCTTTTATATATAGCAATCTACTATGCTTATGATACCTATAGTAGAATTTTTAAGCGTGGATTCCTAGAGGAATTAATTTCGATTATTAAAATAAACTGCTTGCTTGCAGTAACTCTTACTTTCTCAATGTTTGTCTTCCAGGAAGGAACAGCATATTCGAGATTATTTTTCTTGACTTTTTTTACACTTAATATATTAATAAATTATTTAGCCAGATTGTATTTTAAGTTTTTTTTACTTGCTGTTTATAAAAAGAGTGGCTCTAGCAGTAAGCTTATGATAATAACAACTTTAGATAAAGCAAAAGAAGTTTTAGATAGAATTAGAAAAGAAAATGACTGGGAGTATCAAGTTACATACTTAACTATAGTGGACAGGCAATTAATTGGAGACTGGATTGAAGAAATACCTGTTAAGGCAAATTTAGTTAATATGTATGAAGTAGCAAGACAAGAGGTAGTGGATGAAGTATTTATATATCTTCCTAATGACTCCTCTTTATCTATTGATTTAGATGAGACAATACTTGAATTTGTTAATATGGGAGTGACGGTTAACTTAAGTATTAATGCATTTGGATTAAAGGTACGTGAGAAAATAGTTCGTGAAATAAGTGGGTACTATGCACTGAGTTTTAGTACACGTTTATTAAAGGAATCCCAAAAACACTTGAAAAGGGTTATGGATGTTGCAGGAGGAATTGTAGGATGTATATTAACATTAGTATTGATTGTGTTCCTAGCCCCAGCTATTAAATTAGAATCACCAGGACCAATTTTCTTTTCACAAGTGCGAGTAGGTAAAAACGGAAGACGTTTTAAAATATATAAATTTCGTTCCATGGATTTAGATGCAGAAAAGCGCAAGGAAGAATTGATGAATCAAAATGAAATGGAAGGCTTTATGTTTAAAATGAAAGACGATCCGAGATTAACAAAAGTAGGTAAGTTTATGCGAAAAACAAGTCTTGATGAGTTTCCACAGTTCTTTAACATCTTAAAAGGAGATATGAGTTTAGTGGGAACCAGGCCGCCTACAGAAGATGAGTTCCTTAGGTATGAAGGGAGGCATAAGAGGAGGCTAGCTCTTAAATGTGGATTGACTGGGTTATGGCAGGTTAGTGGAAGAAGTGATATTCAGGATTTTGAAGAAGTGGTTAAGTTGGATCTGGAATATATCGATAACTGGTCATTTAAGTTGGATATAAAGATATTATTAAAAACAGTGGTAGTTGTATTATTTGGAAAGGGATCTAGATAAGAAACAGTAGTAACTGCATTATTTGGAGAAGTTCTAGGTAATATACAATGGAATGGGTTATGGAAAGGCTTAAGAGAAATATTTGTTATAGGGTCATAATTGAAAGGAGTTGTCATATAGTTAATAAAATGAAAAGAAAATTAGAAAAGGGGAAGAAAAGTATAGAGATAAATAATGAATTTAAAGGTAAACATAATCGTAATCCCAAAATATGCCTCGTATCTTCCTCAGGAGGACATTGGGAACAGCTTAAAAAGTTGCAGCCACTAATAGATAAATATAGTGGCTTCTTTATTACTGAGAAAACCCAGATTGAGGAAAATGCAAAGTATTTCATGAAGCAGACTGATTTAAAAGATAAATGGATGCCATTTAAAATGCTTTATAATTCCATTTATGCCTTGTTTATTTGGTTAAAAGAACGCCCTGACTTTATTATTACTACTGGCACAATGATTGCCTATCCCTTTTACATATTATCTATTATTTTCCATAAAAAATTTATCTTTATCGAAACCTTTGGTAGGGCTAATATGCCCACTGAAGCAGGAAAAAGAATGGAAAAGCACACTGACTTATTTATTGTTCAATGGGAATCCCAGAAAAAATTTTACAAAAATGCAATCTACGGGGGGTGTTTGTATTGATTTTTGTATGCGTAGGTTCTAGAAGCTACCAATTTGACCGCCTATTTGCAAAACTAGATAAATTGTGGGAGGAAGGAATTATTAAGGAAGATATTTTTGCTCAAATTGGAGTTTCCTCCTATAAACCAAAACATTTCCAATATAAAGATTTTATAGCGGAAGAAGAATTTATTGATAAAATTAATGAGGCTCATATCGTTATTAGTCATGGTGCATCAGGATCTATTATGAAAGCTTTAAATGCAAAGAAGAAGGTTGTTGCAGTAACCAGATTAGAGAAATATGGCGAGCATATAAATGATCATCAAATACAAATTAACGAAGCTTTTGCGGTAAATAAATACGTACTATCCGTTTACAATATGGAGGAATTAGGTGAAGCTCTCAAGGCGTATTATGAAGATACGGCTGAAATTGTGCCCTGGGAGAATACAGACCCTATGGCAATAGTTAATTTAATAGATAATTTTATTATAGAAAATTGGTATTCTGTGAAGAGTTTATAAAATAATTGCAAAGAGGAATAGGATGATGAATCCATATAAAACAAAGAAATATTTATTTTTAATTACTGGAATGGTAATGGGTGGCGCCGAACGTGTTATGGCGACAATAGCCAATGAATTCGCTGAGAGAGGAAATGAAGTATTAATAGTATCTTTGAAAGATTCTAGTAGTACTTATAGGCTTGACCCAAGGGTAAAGATAGTAGGAGCAAAGGGTAACATCCAGTCAAAGTATAAATTCATTCGTATGCTAAAGCTTATTTTTAGTGGCATAAAGGGCTTTTTTTACTACTTATACTATTTAAAAACATATAAACCAGATGTTGTATTATCATTCTTAACCTATTCTAATTTGTTAGCTGTTATAACACGTTTGTTATTTGTAAGAAATATACCAGTAGTGATATCAGAACGATGTGATCCTTTAAAAAGAGGATATATTATTAAAAAAATTTGCGAATTTATTTATCCGAAAGCAGATTGTTTGGTATGTCAAAGCAAAAGAGTTGGATATTATTTTAGAAAATCGTTTAGAAAGACAAACATAAAGACAAACATAAAAACAAACATAAAGACAAACAGAAAGACAAACATAAAGACAAACATAAAGATTATACCCAATCCTGTAAACCTTGAATGTGTGGCACAAACAATTCCTGAAAAAAGACGAAATACTATTATTGCAGTAGGTAGGTTAGATTCTCAAAAAAATTATAATTTATTAATTGAAGGTTTCCAAGAAATTAAGAGTGATTATTCTGATTATATTGTTGAGATATATGGACAGGGACCAGAATATAATAATCTATATCAAAAAATCCAGGCTCTTCACTTGGAAAACAATATATTTTTAAATGGTATTAAAAATAACGTAATGCAAAGTGTTCATGATGCTAAGCTCTTTGTTATGACCTCAGATTTCGAAGGATTTCCCAATGCTTTAGTTGAGGCCATGGCTTCAGGGCTCCCGGTTATTTCTACTGATTTTCCGACAGGAATAGCAAAAGAATTAATAAAAGATGGAGTAAATGGCTATGTAGTTCCAAGGAATGATAAAAAAGAACTGGCTAAGGCAATGGTTAAAATTCTTAATAATTCAGAATTGCAAGAGTCTATGAGTATGGAGAACAGAAAAATAACCAAACAATTAGATATAGATAAAATTATGGATAAATGGAGTACTGTTTTGAATGAAGAGTATAAAAGAGGCTTTTGTCACTCTAATCAATATTTTAAATTAAAGAATAGGTGAATTAAATAATGAGAGATTTATTAGAACGAATTATAAAAGAACCAGTTTTGTATTTAATTTACGCTTTAGGAAGAATATTAAACGGAACGTTATGGTTAGATAAAGTATATCTTAAAATACTATTTAGATTCAGAATAGGAAAATCACTAAATCTTAAAAAGCCTAAGACATATAATGAAAAAGTCCAATGGTTGAAGCTATATGACAGAAATCCAGAATACTCAAAATTAGTGGATAAATATGAAGTCAGAAAATATATTGCAAAGACGATAGGCGAAGAATATTTAATTCCATTATTGGGAGTATGGAAGAGATTTGAAGATATAGATTTTAATAAGTTACCCAATCAATTTGTATTAAAATGCACACACGATTCTGGTGGGGTCATAATTTGTAAAGATAAAAGTACATTTGATAGGGAAGCCGCCCGAAAAAAATTAAACCGTTATTTAAAAAGAAACTATTATATCAACTCAAGAGAATGGGTATATAAGAATATAAAGCCAAGAATTATTGCAGAAAAATACATAGTTGGTGAATCAGGAGCAGATTTAAAAGATTATAAATTTATGTGTTATCATGGGCAACCAAAAACAGTGGATATTATATCGAATAGAGAGTCGGATCCTAGATCAGACATGTTTGATATAAACTTTAAGAGGTTACCTGTAATTAATTATTTTAAAAATAGTGAGCAGATAATTAATAAACCCGAAGATTTTGAAGAAATGATTAGGTTATGTAAAGTGTTATCAAAGGATCTTATTCATGTTAGGTGTGATTTTTATGACATCAATGGAAAAGTCTATTTTGGTGAAATAACATTTTATCAATGTAGTGGTCTTGAAAAATATGAACCCTATAAGTATGATGTAATATTTGGAAGTTGGATTCACCTTCCGATAGAAAGAAAAAACTAAAAAAGGATAGATCTAAAATAAATGAAAAAGAAAATCGTATTTGTGAATGCAAGTCTTACGGATGGTGGGTCTGAAAGAGTAATGTCCACTCTTGCAAATTATTTAGCTGATAAAGGTTTCGATGTTACTATGATAGTTGTTAGAAATAGAGAGCGGACCTATAAATTAAATAGTAATGTTACGGATGTTCAGTTAACTTATAAAAATAATAATAAATTTTATATTTTATATAAAAGGATATATGAAATAAGAAAAATTGTAAAGCAGCTAAATGCAGATACAATTATATCATTTATGACTGATATTAATTTTTTCACTATTCTTTCTTGTATAAATCTAAAAAAAAGAGTCATTATTTCAGAACGTGCGCACCCTTTGCTAATCAATGTAGATGAAAAGAAACCTTTATACATTAGAATTTTTAGAAAAATATTATATCCTTTGGCAGATAGTATTGTATTCCAAACTAAATTTGCTAAAAGTTGCTATTCTTTAAAAATGCAAAGGAAGAGTTTTATTATACCTAATCCCATTTCTCCTAACTTACCAAATGTTTATGAAGGACTACGTAAAAAAGTCATTGTTGCAGCAGGACGTTTTTCAGAAGAAAAGAATTTTGAAATGTTGATTACTGCCTTTTCAGAAGTGTCCCAGATACATAAGGATTATAAATTAATTATTTATGGCCGTGGTCATATGTTAAGAGAGTTAAAATTACTGAGAAAAAAATTAAAACTTGAAGAAAAGGTAAAATTCCCTGGTTATGTAGAAAACTTAATGGAATGTATTAAGGATGCCTCCATTTATGTTTCATCTTCTGATTTTGAGGGCATATCTAACTCAATGTTAGAAGCACTGGCAATGGGAATACCATCGATATGTACCGATTGTCCTGTTGGCGGTGCGGCAATGGTAATAGAGAATAATAAAAATGGTATATTAATTCCAGTAGGAGATGTTAAAGCACTAAGAGATGCAATGCTAAAAATTATAGAAGATAAAGAGTTTGCTAAGTTACTGTCTGTAGAAGCAGTAAGAGTAAGAGAAAAATATGATGTATCAAAGATCTGTAAGAAATGGATTGATATAATCTGAAAGGATTTAGATATGGGGATCTTAAAAAAAGAACGAGCTTTGTTAAATCATTTTATCGATAAAAGTTTTTGTACTGGCTTAAAAGTAGGAGAATATAAATACATATGGGGATACCGAAATTTATGGAGAAAGGTAGTTTTATCAAAGAAACAAACAAATTCAATTCAAAGAAATTTTAAGAAATATTATGGGAAATCTTTTTCAACAAAGTGGCATCGTTTTTATCAAAGTTATACTGGAAAGTTCGATAAAGATTATTTTCCTGAAATTCTATTTTCGACTGAATTAGAACCTTTATTAAACCCTCGTAGTATCAGTTTAACATTGGAAGATAAAAATCTTCTAGAACCTTTATATAAGTCAGTGAAGGGACTTAAAATCCCTAAAACATTAATTGGTAATAGCTATGGTACCTATTATTCTAATATAGAAGGCAAAAGAAAAATTATAAATGATAAGAAAGCCTGTGACATAATAAGCAATACGGATTATGTGGTTATTAAGCCTACGATTGGAACACATTCAGGCAGTGGTATTATGATTTGTAAATTTATGAATGGTATCGATGAATTTACCCAAAGTTCTTGTAGCGATATTTTAGAATTGTACAAAGAAAATTTTATAATTCAAGAATATATTACTAATTGTAAAGAATTAAGTTCACTCTATGGAGAATCATTAAATACTATAAGAGTGGTTACATATATTTTAGATAACAAGTTATATTATCTTCCTTTAGCTCTTCGTTTAGGATGTGATGGGAATAAAGTTGATAATATAGGAGCTGGCGGTCTTTTTATAGGGATATCACAAGAGGGATATTTAAATCCTTATGCTTTTGCTGAAATTGGAACGAAATATAGTCACCATCCCAATAGTAAAGTAGTATTTCGGAATTATTTTATACCCAATATACCTAAAGTTCTAGAAATGGCATATTGTTGTCATTTAAAAACACCACAAGTTAAAATGGTTTCTTGGGATTTTACTATTGATGAGAGTTTAAATGTAGTGTTAATTGAGGCTAATATGTTAGGTCAAAGTGTGGGGTTCCCACAAATGGCGAATGGGGAAAGTGCTTTTGGAGTTAATACTGGAAGGATGCTAAAGTTAATTCGAAAATAAGCGAAAGGTGGGGGAAATTGAGTAAAGGAATAAAAAATGAATAATCTTAAGTTTAATTCAATGTTTTATAAAAGCAGATTCATAATACGAATTCCTAAAGATATATGCAATTTTCTGATTTTTGGTATAGCAGTTGCATTTATTGCTTTACGATCAATTGTCCCAGTTTTATATGGTGTTCAATTACTTTTTATATCCTGCATGGGGATCATAGCCTTAAAGAATTTAAATAAATTATTTACTACTAAATATGTAGTCGTTTATGGATTATTTTTTATGTGGTGTTGTCTTTCTGTTCTTTGGTCACCAGCAATGGACAAAACAATAGCTGCAGCTGTAAGCATAGGTCAGATGGTAGTTATTTGTTCCCTAATGACACTTTATTTAGTAAGTGTAGAAAATATAGAAAAGATTTTATATGGGATTGCTATAGCAAGTCTTATTATGATCGTCTTTTTGATCATAAAAACACAACCATCTGAATGGATATATGTTTTAAAAGGCTCATTTTCAGCCTCCTCCGATAAAGGCAGAATAGGGTATTCCATAGGTCATCATCCCAATGCTATGGGTAATTTATGCGCTTTATTAGCCTTTCTATGGTTATATTTTTACGACAAATCAAAACGTAAAATTTATTTAGTATGGATTTTGTTATTAAGTTTAATTCTTTTATTTACAAAATCAAGGGCAGCTATTCTAATGCTTATTATGTACTTTTTTGGATATATTTTTCTTGCTAAAAAAAGAAGCTTTTTATTCATTAAAATAATTCCAATAACAGTCATATTATCACTCATATTATACTGGGCGATATTTAATATACCTATTTTATATGAATTGATTGGTTTTAGAATTGAGGGAGTATTTGGGGTATTTAACTCCTCTTATACTATGGATGCTAGTTCCTATACCAGAATAAATATGATGAAATATGGACTAGACATGTTTATAAAACATCCTTTTTTAGGAGTTGGTTTTGGAAATTATGGATATTATGCCTATCATTATTATGATTTATTTTCTGAAACCTATGCTCACAGTAATTATATCGAAATACTAGCGGGATTGGGAGTGGTTGGTATATTCCTTTATTATATCCTACCAGTTGCTAGCTGTATTATTCTTGGACTGACGTTAAAAAGAACAGAAGGGAATAAGCGTAAGCTATGTGCTTTCTTATTTGTTGCTATTATTGTTAGATTAATAACGGATTTTATAAAGATTACATATAGCGATGAATTAACACAAATGATAAATGTAATTTGTATCTGTGGTGCTAGTGTAATAAATAAAATGCAAAAGGCAGGCGGGTGACAAATATAATCAATGAGTGAAAATTTTAATTACAAAATAGTAAAAGCTACAAAGTGGTCAACATTTACAGAAGTTTTTGTAAAAATACTATCTCCTATTATGAATATGATTCTGGCAAGAATTCTTACACCGGAAGCATTTGGTGTAGTGGCTTCTATCACTATGATAACAAGTTTAGCTGATATATTTTCAGATGCAGGATTTCAAAGTTTCTTGGTTCAACATGAATTTAAAAGCGAAGAGGAATTAGATAATAGTACAACAGTTGCTTTTTGGTCTAATTTCATAATCTCATGTTTGATATATTTGTTAATATTTATTACAAGAAATCATATTGCTAGAATGCTAGGAAGTCCGAATTTAGGATTTGCAATTAGTATAGCCAGTCTAAATATACTATTAACCACATTTTCAAGTATCCAAATAGCAAGATATCGAAGAAATTTTGATTATAAAACACTTTTTTACGTTCGAATTGTTAGTTCTGGAGTACCATTTTTAGTTACGATACCTATGGCTATGATCTACAAAAATTATTGGGCTTTATTAATTGGTACTCTAGCATCCAATATAATTAGTGTAATCGGGCTTACGATTCGATCTGATTGGAAGCCTAGATTCTACTTTAGTATAAGACATTTTAAAGAAATGTTCTCATTTAGCATGTGGACATTTTTAGATATTATAACGATGTGGTTGGTATCCTATACAGGAACTTTTATAGTAGGATATTATTTAAATGATTATTATCTTGGATTATATAAAATCTCAATTACTACAGTGGATAGTTATATGGCTATTATCACAGGTTCCACTGCAACTGTTTTATTTTCTGCTTTATCACGGTTAAAAGATGACCAAAAAGAATATGAAAAGACACTTTTTACATTCCAAAGAATGATATCCATGTTTGTTATGCCTATGGGGATTGGATTATTCCTTTACCGTGGCTTAGCAACTAAAATTCTACTAGGTTCTCAATGGACAGAAGCAAAGGATTTTATTGGACTATGGGCATTAATTAGTGCAATCAATGTTATATTTGGACAAAACATTAGTGAAGTTTTACGAAGTAAGGGGAAACCCCATTTAGCACTTTTAGCACAATTTTTGCATTTAATTGTTCTTGTTCCCGCGCTAAGTTTTACATCAAAAATAAGTTTTAGAGCACTATATATAACCCGTTCTTTGGTAAAACTAGAATATGTTTTTGTAGGCTTGGTTCTTCTTTGGATAGCATTAAGAATATCATTTCTAAGAATACTTAGGAATGTAGCACCGACGATTATAGCATCCTTATTGATGGGGGGTATAGCTATCGTATTGCAAAAGGTAAGCAACGCGGTAATTTGGGAATTTATATCTATATTTATATGTATGCTGGTGTACTTTGGAATCATTTTATCCAATCCATCCATGCGCGGTGATTTAATAGGTATAAAACTTGTCAGAAAGATATTAAGTAAGATTAAGTTTTTGAAAATAGATTAGAAGTTAATATAAGATGATTTCTCAAAAGAGAGAGGAGATAAATTGAATATAGCTGTTGCGGGTACCGGTTACGTAGGATTAGTGGCAGGTGTATGTTTTGCTGAAAAAGGACATAAGGTTATCTGTGTTGATACAGATAAGGAGAAGGTTGAATTGATGAAATCCGGAGTTTCTCCAATTTATGAAGCTGATTTAGAAGATCTGATGAGAAAGAATTATGAAGAAGGTCGACTAAATTATACTACCGACTATGGATTGGCTTATAAAAATGCAGATGCAATCTTCATAGGAGTTGGAACACCTGAACTACCAGATGGATCTGCGAATCTTTCCTACATAGCTACAGTAGCACGACAAATTGCAGAGTCTGTTGAACAAGATTGTCTAGTAGTTGTTAAGTCCACCGTTCCTGTTGGTACCAATGATAAAGTTGAACAGTTTATAAAAGACTTCCTTATCCATGATGTAAAAGTTGAAGTAGCAAGTAATCCAGAGTTTCTAGCACAGGGTAGTGCTGTAAGGGATACTTTGAAAGCTTCAAGAGTCATAATAGGAACAGAAAGTAAAGAGGCTGAAGATAAGCTTCTAGAAATTTATGAACCTTTTGGTCTACCTATGGTATCTGTAAGTAGAAGAAGTGCAGAAATGATAAAATATGCTTGTAATAATTTTCTCGCCTTAAAAATCTCCTATATGAATGATATTGCAAATTTATGCGAATTGGTTGATGCAGATATTGAAGAGGTAGCAAAGGGGATGTCTTTTGATGCTAGAATTGGTTCTAGCTTCTTAAATGCAGGTATAGGCTATGGAGGAAGCTGTTTTCCGAAGGATACCAAAGCTTTAAAATATCTTGCAAAACAATATTACTATGATTTAAAAACAGTAGGAGCAGCAGTAGAAGTTAATAAAGAACAAAAAACAAAGTTATTTACGAAAGCCAGGAAACGACTAATTACGTTCCAGGGGCTTAAAGTTGCAGTATTAGGACTTTCTTTTAAACCTGGTACAGATGATTTAAGAGAAGCACCATCCCTTGATAATATAGCACTTCTTCTTGAACAAGGTGCAAATATCTATGCATATGACCCTGTAGCTATGTGTAACTTCAAAAAAAGATATCCGGATGAAATTATATATACACATACACCAGAAGAAGCATTAGAAGGAGCCAATGTATGTTTTATCTTTACTGAATGGAAAGAAATTAAAGAAACTACGCCAGATACATATAAAAAATATATGAGGACACCTTTAGTATATGATGGACGTAATATATATAAGCCTGAGGAAATGAAGGAAGCAGGCATAGAGTATTATTCTATTGGAAGATAAACATGATTAGATGTAAAAATCTAAAAGTCGGTTGTGAGATGAATATTGATATATAAATTGTCATTCATCATTTAAAGGTCTTGAACTTTTGACAATCTAAGCAATAATTAAAATTAAATTAAAAAGGATGAATTATGAGGTCGGTTATTAATAAGCTAGATATAACAAAAATATATTTAGTAACAGGAACAGCAGGGTTTATTGGATTTCATCTTGCAAAGATGCTTCTCGATCAGGGTGCAACGGTTGTTGGTTATGATAATATAAATGATTATTATGATACAAAGTTTAAGTATGCAAGGCTTAATATTTTAGAAAAGTATAATAATTTTACATTCATGAAAGGCGATCTTGCGGATAAACAAGCCATTGACAAATTATTTATAGAATGCAAACCGCAAATAGTGGTAAATCTGGCTGCCCAAGCAGGTGTTCGCTATAGTATAGAAAAGCCTGAAACGTACATAAATTCTAATATCATAGGTTTTTTCAATATTTTAGAGGCATGCAGACATTATGGAGTGGAACATTTGATTTTTGCTTCTTCTAGTTCTGTATATGGAGCCAATCAAAAAGTACCTTTTTCTACCTATGATAAAACTGATACCCCTGTTAGTCTCTATGCGGCTACAAAGAAATCCAATGAATTGATGGCGTATCCTTATAGCCATCTTTATGGAATACCAACGACTGGGCTTCGTTTCTTTACCGTTTATGGCCCATATGGTAGACCAGACATGGCTTATTTCTCTTTTACTAAATCTATAATGGAAAGTAAGCCAATCAAAATATTCAACAATGGTGATATGTATAGAGATTTCACATATATCGATGATATTGTAAAAGGAATTGAGCAAATATTATGTAATCCACCTGAACAAGATGAGAATAAGATAAAATATAAAATTTACAACATCGGTAATAACAAACCTGTTAAGTTAATGGATTGTATAGAATTATTAGAAAAATATATAGGTAAGAAAGCCATAAAAGAATATTTACCTATGCAGCTTGGGGAAGTGTATCAAACATATGCTGATCTATGCGACTTAGAGGAAGACTTTCATTTTATACCAAGTACCTCCATTGAAACTGGGTTAAGTAATTTTGTGGAGTGGTATAAGAAAACATGTAATAATGAATTATAAGATTGTTTAGATCAAAGGGGAGATTTTATTGAATCAATGGACTGATATTCATATCCATATACTTCCATCTGTTGATGACGGTTCGGTAAATTTAGAACAAACACGAAGTATGTTGGAAATAGCACACGAAGAGGGGATTATTCATATCATAGCAACTCCACATTATGGAGTTGGATATATAAATCCAGACATACAAGAACTTCAGAAAAAGCTAGAACTTGTTAGAGAAGAGGCTAAAAAGATTGATCCTGATTTTCAAATAGACTTAGGAAATGAATTATTTTATAGCGAGGATATTATAGAGCATTTAAAAAAGCAGAAGGCATTAACAATGGCAGGTACCAGATATGTTCTTGTAGAATTTCCCGTCTTTGAAAGCTTTCGAAACATCAGGACTGGATTACATCGATTACTTATTAACGGATATTTACCTATCCTTGCTCATGTCGAGAGATATGAAAGTTTATATCGGAATCTTGACAGAATAGAGGAATTAGTTAAGCTTGGTGTTTATATGCAAATGAATATTACAAGTATTCTTGGCGGTTTTACCAATCAAAGAAGTAAGTATTGTAAAAAATTAATGAGCAATGGATACATCCATTTTGTTGCTACAGATTCCCATTCTGATCATAATAGAGAACCAAGAATGATAAAGGGGGTAAACTATTTAAGCAAAAAGTATGGAATAGAATTCGTAAATCTATTGCTAGTTAAGAATACATCCCAATTATTAAGTAATAAATATATATGATGTGGAAGAGGAGCAAGTATATGCAAAACAATAATAATGATATAGAGATCAATCTTGGTGAAATATTCATTTTATTATTGCATAAGATATGGATCATCGTATTATCTAGTATTGTATGTGCTGTAGCGGCAGGGTTAATAAGTAAGTTCGTTATGACTCCTGTCTATACTTCTGATACAAAACTATATATTATTAATCGACAAAATAAAGATACTATCACTAGTAGTGATTTACAAACAGGATCTCAACTTACTCAGGATTTTAAAGTGATGGTTTTAAGTAGACCGGTAACGGAGCAGGTTATTAGTAAATTAAATTTAAATATGACTCACGACGAACTTGTATCTAATATTAATGTAAAAGTTCCTGAAAATACACGTATATTAGAAATAACAGTTCAAAATCAAGATCCTTTATTAGCTAAACAACTGGCTGATTCTATTGCAGAAGTAGCATCAGAGAGAATGGTTTCCGTACTTGAAATGGAGAAAGTAAATATTGTTGAGGAAGGAAATATCCCTACGATACCAACAAGTCCTCATATAATGAAAAATACAATATTAAGTGGGATAATAGGGGCATTAATCAGTGCCTTTGTTATAATATTTATACATATTATAGATGATTCTATTAAAAATGCGGAGCAGATTGAAAAATATTTAGGCCTAACAGTATTAGGGACAATACCGTTAGAACTTAAAAATTCTAATAAAAGGGGAAAAAATAAAAAAGCTTATAAAAGAAAAAAAGGTGATACTAATAATGAACATAGCAGTATTCAAAAAGCCACCTTGGAATTTACCATTAATGAGGCGTATAAATCATTACGGACCAATATACAATTCTGTGGAAAAGATATAAAAACAATATGTATAACTAGCAGCTTGCCAAATGAGGGAAAGACAGTTGTATCCTTTCGCTTAGCCACTGCTTTTGCAGACAGCGGTAAAAAGGTATTATTTATAGATGCTGATTTGCGTAAATCAGTCATTATAAGTAAATTAAAAATTGATAATGCGGTTAATGGTTTATCACAATATATATCAGGAATGAATAGTTTGGAAGAGGTAATACATAAATCTAATGTTGAAAATAGGGATATTATTTTTACCGGAATATTACCCCCGAACCCCTCTGAGATGTTAGGTAGCGAAGAATTCAAAAACTTAGTTAAAAATCTAAGAGATGAATATGATTACATTATTATAGATACTCCTCCTCTTGGAGTTGTAATTGATAGTGCTAATGTAGCAGATATATGTGATGGGACTATTATGGTTATAGAATCTAACAAAATAAGTTATAGATTTGCACAAAGAGTTTTAAAACAATTAATTACAGAAAAAAGTAAAGTTTTAGGAGCTGTTCTTAATAAAGCTAATATTTATGGCGTAGGATATAACAAAAAATACTATGGAAAATATTATAGTCACGTATATGCTAATGATTATGATGAGAATGGTAACTAAATATGGCTACACAATATGTTATTGCTTTAACGTTTGGATTATCATCTGGAATGGAGCATTATATGGATTTGGATATTTTGTGGGATTAGAGTCTTTAGTATAAAATAGTGAAACAGCCACCTTTGCTTTTTAAAGGTGGCTGTCTGTTTATGCTTATTATCTAGAGTAAGTAATTTTGAAATGATCAGTACTCAAATATTAAAATATGAGTTTTTCGCTTTTACGGTTCTTTGTCTTCAAAACCAAAAACTATGTCTAAAGAGCAAAAATTATAAATGTAACCTTCTTTTTAATTCCTCCTTGGTTGCCTCTGGAGAAAAGATTAATATACCTATAAAAGTTGCCAAACTATATAAAAAGCAAGTTATCGTTGGCCATGTATAAGTTAGACTATGGTTGAGTAATAAAATAACCGGTAGTATACCAATGATAGAGGTTAACATGCTGTAGATGGCATAATCGTGATGACGTCTTTTCTTTATTAATAAAAAGAACAGCATTGTTATATTGATGGAAATAAAACCAAGCGGCATAACAAAATCTACAGACCATACAGAGCTATTGCCTATCGAGCCTAGATATACCAAAAACAGCAGTGTTAGATAGGAAAGATATATGACTTTTTGTATCGATTTTTTAGAGTTCGTTATTATTGCTAAAAAGAGTAAAATATAAGCGATAGGACTAATTACATAACGTGACCAACTTAATCCTTTATCTAAATTCTTGGAAAGATCAAGATAAACACAGGTTATCATAGTAATCAAACCAAGGAAGGTATACAAACGAAGTAAAAATCGTTTTGAATTCTTTCTTTTCTGAAATGCAGGATAATGATAAGTTTGCTCCAACATTTGATCTGTATCTTCTAGATTGCTATTCGTTAACTCATTATTACAAAATAAACAGTTGTCTAAGGGCGTATTATAATGAATGTTACAGTATTTACAATATCTCATCTAATCCCTCCCTATAGTTTGTATCAATGTTTACTTCAAGGCCTGAATCTACTAGAAACTTCATAAAATGTGAGATAAAGGCAAGGTCTTTCCACTCGGTATTTAGCATGATATTTGTATGACCATAAATGGAGGATATGGCCATATTAGTACCCCCTATGGAAAACTCCACATCTTTTACTATTGCTTTCATGTCTTCTGGTAAAGAAACCGACCCAAGATTAGAAATAGCATAAGTACTGATATTTTCTGCTAAGTAATAATATCCAAGCTTAAACCCTAGATTCTTAAGAGCCAAAGGTAAGATTTTAATAAAAAAGCTCTTTTCAATCCAAACATTTGAATTAATTCTTCCATGAAGATCTTCTTTATTTAGCTGTACTAAGAACTGCCGCTTCGTTTCTAATAACATGGATTCAAAAGTCCAATCAAGCCTCGGATCAAAGGTTGCCTTTATATAAAGTGAGAAATTACGCAAAGTATTCGATGGAAAATACTTGCGCAGATTTACCGGGACAAACAACTTTATTGGTTTTTTACTCTTTCTACAATCGACATTTTGAGTGTAGATACTGTAAGCGAGTAAAGCTGTTACATATTCTCCGATTGTGACATTAAGACTTCTTGTAAGTGTTAATAATTGTTCCGTATCCACTTGTGCACGAATGCAAAGGGAAAAATGATCTGCAAATCTTTCGCCTTTTAGACGATAGGCAGGCTCTTCCTTTAAGTTCTTTTTCTTAGATTTGTCATATTCATTACAAAACATATCTTGTGTTTCCTTAGAGGAAAAAGGAATATTACTACGAATAATACCTTCGTGTTCCATCTGATAGCCACATAAACAACAGTAACGATAAGTAATTGACTTTAAGAACTCCATTGAACCAGTTCCATCACTTAAGCTATGGAAAGTTTCCAATGTTATTTTATTTTCGTAATAATAGACATTGAATAGATAACCATAATTTTTCGATGCAGGTACATATTTGCACATAATAGAAGGCTCTGGTTTCACACGAAAGCGATGTTTATTCGGAGATAAATAATTCCAAAAAAGACCGCTCTTTAATTCCACGGCAAACGTTTCAAAACGGGGTAGCACTTCGTTTACAGCCTGTTCCAAAACAGTGGGCTGAATATTTTGTGTAAGGTAAAAGGATAGACGAAAAACACTGCTTCTGCTATCTTTGGAAACAGCAGGAAATATCTTACCAGCATTGTCTACCGGATACCAATAATTATTTCGTTTCATTGTAGACCTCCTATTGACATGATATTTATGCCAAAGTTATAACTTGATTTAAAAAAATGGCTAAACTTACTTATTCTCAATAACTTGAAGTTGCAACTGCTTTCAAATTCATACCATTTTGAACCAGTTCACCAACCTTTTTAATCATATAATACGCTGTAGAACCAGTTCCCAATCCTAATATCATGCCATCTTTTATATAGTCTATCGCTTTTTGTCCAGCGATTCTTTTTTGCTCCATAATTACCTCCTAGACCTTTTTGTCAGATATTTTTCAATTGGCAGGACTACGTTATATTGAACCATAAAATTTTTAATTTCAATCTATGAATTTGGCCTAATTATAGCATAAGCATATCAAATTTCAATATTAATTTATGGTATAGCTTTTTAACATAGCTTTAACAATTAATTTATAGCATGGCATTTAACATAAGCAATCATACACAGTCATTAAAATATGAATTTTACAGATTATTTAAGATAATAGTGTGGAAAGCGAGTATTGAAGAATATAAAATTTTTAAGCGGAAAAGTATGCTAACTTTCCATTATAATGTGGGAAACTATTTTTGAGTGAGTCTGAATACTTATGCTTTCTTTCCAGAATAGTGTGGAGTTTGAGATAAGTATAGTAGTTCACCTAAACAAGCGTTGAAGCGGTAGATTTTAATTTCTTTTTGTGATACTATAGTAAAAACATTATATACGCAAGTCAAGCAAAACAAGCTTGCGTAATGGTATTTATATTTTGTGCAGGAGGTATATATGAAAAATTATACTCAGGTTTATGTGAAAAGTAGTTTTGAAGCGGCAGAAATGTATTGCAAAGCTTTTGGCGCAGAAATTACATTTGAAGTGAAAAATGATACCGAAACTGCTTATGTACACTGTGAATTATCCGTAAATGGTGAAGGTTTTTTAGCATTAGGCGAAGCAGCAAACCCTTGTGACATAAACATAGTTCACAAAATGAAATGGGAAACAATGACTTTTAATGTTTTTGAGATGGGAAGCGAAGAATCGGTTTATAATGCCTTTAATATTTTGAGTAATGGCGGTGTTATTATTAATCCTATTCATGAAGTTCCGTGGAGCAAATGTTGTGCCACTGTTATTGATAAATTTGGAGTGTGTTGGTGGATTTCAATTTAATAAACAAAATAAGCATTTTGTTATTAGTTATTAAAAATATCATAACCACTTGATTGTCAAGATTAGTTACATATAGAAACCAAAGAAAAGTCAATATTACTCACAGGTTGGGGCGACACACAGCCCGTGTTATTTTTTGGTGCTATTTTGCCTGTAAAACGTTCTTCATATTGTATACCCTTTTACAAACAGAAGGCACTCCCATTTTATCAGCCTTTCGCATTATGATAACGATTTCATGTAATCTAAGGTTTTCAACGGGAAAGCCCCAAATTATTAGCTTTTGTCTTTCTGTAAAGGTCTTGCCATATGGGTTGTAGCACCACACTGGTAGCGTTTCAAGGCGAATTGCTATAAATAAAAAGAAAACACAGTTGGGCCTGTAACTGTTTAAGTTTGGTGCTTTAAAAGAATACCACACTAAATTTTAAATAGTCATTTTACAGCTCTCGTTGACAATATACGGAATTCATGTTATTTTAAAGAGGTATAAAATTTAAATCAGAGAGGAAGATGTTTTTGTTACGTGTATTAAGTAAAAGTGAGGTTTGTGCTAACTAGCACGAAAAATTAAAGATGCAAAAAAGGTTATTTGCTGAAGGTAAAGTTTATCAGCTTTCTTTTTTGTGCCCAAAACCTGTTTTTACTTGAACGCCATTTAGACATGGTATACCGTAGGATACATCTTTTTATTTATACTATTTCTAAGTAGTTTGAACTAGCAGTTTCTTTGAGGAAGCTTTTTTGTGATACGAATCTATTGTTTGTAATTTTAAACAGTAATAGTATCGTATGCCATAAAGACTTTCTTTGTAGAGGCTTGATTATAGTCGTGAGTATCTTTAAAAACAGGATACCACGACTTTTTTTGTGCTTTTTTATCGATATAAACCCTAAAATGACGTGGTAATAAGAAAATTTTAATACAGATAGGAGCAAAAAATGAATACAAGACAGACGTTAGAATTTCAGAAAATATTAGAAATGTTATGCGAATATGCAGTATCAGAAGAAGCAAAAAAGAGTTTGCTTAAGATGGAACCTAGTCTTAGTGAGACAGAGGTATGTAATCGAACCAAAGGGACAACAGAAGCTAGGATGATTTATGATGTACAAGGAAATCCTCCGATGTCAGAGCGAAAAGATATTATGATGATATTATCGCTTGCCAACAAAGGTGGAATGTTATCACCAGAACAACTAACTTTAGTATCACAGTTTATCGCTGCCAGCAGACGTTTAAAAAGTTATCTAACCAAGGCTCAATGCCTTAAGGTAGATTTAGCTTTCTATGCGGATTCTTTCACATCATTAGAGGATTTACAAGGAATTATTGATGGAGCAATCAGAAATAATCAGATCGATAGCTCGGCATCCAAAGAGCTAAAAGATATTAGGCGAAAGATGGAATCCGTAAGTGGAGCAATGAAATCAAAATTGGAGGCACTTCTAAGAAGTAAAAAAGAGTATTTTAGCGAAGGGTTTGTGTCATTAAGAAATGGGCATTTTGTACTTCCAGTAAAAAAAGAGTATAAGCATCAGGTTTCAGGAACCGTACATGATGTTTCCTCTAGCGGTGCAACGTACTTTATTGAGCCGGTAATTGCAGTTCGCTATAGTGAAGAACTATCAGCCTTAAAATCAGCAGAAGCAAAAGAGGAAGCGGTGATTTTATATACGTTAACCTCTCTTGTGATAGAGAATGAGTTCGAGCTAATGAGAAATTATGAAACAATGGGAATTCTCGACGAAATATTCGCTAAAGCTAAACTGTCTGCATTTATGAAGGCAGTTCCAGCAAGCCTCAATACAGATCGAAAGATTAGGATAGTGAATGGCAGACATCCACTTTTAAACAGAGAGAATTGCGTTCCTCTTAATTTTGAATTTGCAAATGGTATTCGAGGAGTAATCATTACCGGGCCTAATACAGGCGGTAAAACTGTAGCACTAAAAACAGTTGGATTATTATCCATGATGGCTCAAAGCGGTCTTCATGTTCCATGTGATGAGGCGGTTTTATGTATGAATGATGCGATTCTTTGTGATATTGGAGATGGTCAAAGTATCACAGAGAACCTTTCAACATTCTCAGCTCATATTACGAACATCATTGCGATAATAAAGGAAGTTACGAAAGATAGTTTGGTACTTCTAGATGAGTTAGGCTCAGGAACAGACCCTGCAGAGGGGATGGGGATTGCAATTTCGATACTGGAAGAACTTAAAAAGAAGCAGTGTTTATTTATAGCTACCACTCACTACCCACAAGTAAAAGACTATGCAGCACAGTCAGAGGGAGTTGTGAATGCGAAGATGGCATTTGATAGAGAAAGCTTAAAACCACTCTATCACTTAGAAGTTGGTGAGGCAGGTGAAAGTTGTGCTTTGTACATTGCGAAAAGATTAGGATTACCAAAGCACATGCTTTTGATTGCTTATCAGAATGCCTATGATACTAAGGAAAATGGGAAAATTAAACAAAATAATGAAAGTGAGCTTTTTTTCGAGAATAGTCATATAAACGAGGAACAAGTAAACATAGAAAATACAGGGAATACAGAAAATACAGCGAGTAAACCCCATATAGAAAAGAAAATTGAGAGTAGGAAAAAGGAGCTTCCGAAAAAAGCAGCAAGTTTTCACCTTGGGGATTGTGTGATTGTGTATCCAGAGAAGAAAATAGGGATCGTGTATCAAGTGTGTAATGAAAAGGGAGAAATAGGGATTCAAATTGCAAAAACTAAAAAGCTTATTAATTATAAACGTATAAAACTTCATGTCGCAGCAACGCAGATGTATCCGGAAGATTATGATTTTTCAATTGTATTTGATACCGTAGCAAACCGAAAGGCCAGACACAAGATGGAGAAAGGTCATCAGGAGGGAATGGAGATAAGATATTAAGGGTAGAAAGAATAAAAAATAAAGAACTTAGAACAAAAAAATGAAGGTAAAATTTTGATAATCCATGGAAAGCTTATTGACTATTTGCGTAACAAATGTTATCATATAATTGTAGTTAGTTCAGTGAATAAACAAATAGGTTTTGAAAGGGGAATCCAATGAAAAATTACTTTCCAAATGTTCCAGAAGTAAAATACGAAGGCCCAAATTCAACGAATCCATTTGCTTTTAAATATTATGACGCAAATAAAGTTGTAGCGGGTAAAACAATGAAAGAGCACTGTCGTTTTGCATTATCTTGGTGGCATACTCTTTGTGCAGGTGGTGCTGATCCATTCGGTGTAACAACTATGGATAGAACCTACGGAAATATCACAGATCCAATGGAACTTGCTAAGGCAAAAGTTGACGCTGGTTTCGAATTAATGACTAAATTAGGAATTGAATTCTTCTGTTTCCATGACGCAGATATTGCTCCAGAAGGTGATACTTTTGAAGAGTCAAAGAAGAATCTTTTTGAAATCGTTGATTACATCAAAGAGAAGATGGATCAGACTGGTATCAAGTTATTATGGGGTACTGCTAATAACTTTAGTCATCCAAGATTTATGCATGGTGCTTCCACATCTTGCAACGCAGACGTATTTGCATATGCTGCTGCTAAGATTAAGAATGCATTAGATGCAACAATTAAATTAGGCGGTAAAGGTTATGTATTCTGGGGTGGTCGTGAAGGTTATGAAACACTTCTTAATACAGATTTAGGACTTGAGCTTGATAATATGGCTAGACTTATGAAGATGGCTGTAGAGTATGGCCGTGCAAATGGTTTTGATGGCGACTTCTATATTGAGCCAAAGCCAAAGGAACCAACCAAGCATCAATATGATTTTGATACAGCAACCGTACTTGCTTTCCTTCGCAAATATGGCTTAGAAAAAGATTTCAAGATGAACATTGAAGCAAACCATGCTACTCTTGCAGGTCATACCTTTGAACATGAACTTGCAATGGCTAGAGTTAATGGTGCATTTGGTTCTGTAGATGCAAACCAGGGTGATCCAAACCTTGGATGGGATACGGATCAATTCCCAACTGATGTTCATAGTGCAACTCTTGCAATGCTTGAAGTACTTAAGGCTGGTGGATTCACTAACGGCGGACTTAACTTTGATGCAAAGGTAAGACGTGGTTCCTTCGAATTTGATGATATTGCATACGGTTATATTGCAGGAATGGATACTTTTGCACTTGGTTTAATTAAGGCTGCTGAGATTATCGACGATGGTAGAATCGCAAAATTTGTAGATGATCGTTATGCAAGCTATAAAACAGGAATTGGTAAAGCAATTGTGGATGGAACTACATCTCTTGAAGAATTAGAGCAGTATGTTTTAACACATAGTGAACCAGTAATGCAGAGTGGTCGTCAGGAAGTTCTTGAAACAATCGTAAATAATATTTTATTTAGATAAGATTAACTTATATTGAATTAGGGATTTTGAAATTGTAATGAGCAAGTAGCGTAAGCGGATTGCGAATATCTATATAATAGGGCGGTCACATCAATCTTGGTATTGTGTGATCGCCCTGTTCTTATTTATGATAAGGAAAAGTTAACAAAGTTTACTTTATCTTGGTTAGGATTTATTCGATGTATTATGCCATGCGAATGAATCAATCGAGTTATGTTCGATAAGTATAAAGAATTTACGTTAGGTTGGAGTTGAAATATCTGACTTATTTATTTATAATCGTAAGTAACAGAACAGTTTTTTTAGAATAGGTTTATAATAGTAATTATCTTGAAAACATTAGAATATTACTGCAACTATGTAATCTTCGGCACAAACATCCAGCTTACTGAGCAGGCTCAAGGGTGAAATTATTTTATATAATTTTTAATTCAGCAAGTTTGTGTCCGTGATTGTACATAAACTTGATTAGCGCAAATTGTAGCGCTTAGATAAGGAAAAAAATGAGACAGGATATTGAATTTAGAAAAGAAAATAACGAAATTATCGTTCAAAAATATAATGGGACATCGAGTCAGATTGAAATCCCAAGTGTTATAGATGGACTTCCAGTCACAGAAATTGCAGATTATGCGTTTCATAATTGTAGAAGTTTACAAAAGGTAATCATTCCCGATAGTATAACAACAATAGGTAACCATGCTTTCTATGATTGCAGAAAACTAGAAAGCATGGTTGCTTCTGATGCAATTCATAGCATAGGTGATGGAGCTTTTAAGAACTGCTACTTATTAAAATCGATTGAAATATTTCTAAGAAATGGAAAGATTGCAGTAGTAAGAAATATCTTATCTGAATTTAGTTCAGAGCTGACAGTTACACTTCACTATGGACAGAATGCTTATGAAACAGGGAAAACTGCGAAGATAATTTTCCCAAAGTTTTTATACGACTATGTAGAGAATAACTCTGCAAGAATTATTCGTCAGGAAACCTATGGCTCCGGAGTACATTATCGTGAGTGTATGACCGATAGTGATATTGATTACAAAAAATATGATTCGATCTTTCATGTCGGAATGGCGGTTGATATGTTAGATACAACTTTATTCATTGCACTTTATCGAATCATGTACCCGTATCAACTGATGAATACAGCGAAAGAAAATTACGGAAACTTTATTAGAGAACATTTTGAAGTATTAATGAAATTATTAGTTGAAGATGAAATGCGAGAAGAAATCCTTTGCTTAATAAAGGAAAGCATCATAACCTTAGAGCAACTGGATTATTTAATGGAATATGCACGTAGACAGCAAAAATTAGAACTTGTTAGTTATTTTTTAAGCTATAAACAACGGAATTACCTTAAGAAAAGTATGACCTTTGATTTATAGGCAGGAAGAAATGGAGGTTAGAATGGAGCATGAGGTTAAGCAAAGACTAAGGCAGCTTGGAGAGCGAATCTTAAAAAATAGTTCCAATGAGTTGTACTTATCCATGCGTTTTTTAGATGTTCCACTCAGTGAATTAAATTATGAGCTACGGATGTCCTCTTTTTATATGGGAACGGACGGAAGTACTATTTATTATAATCCTAGATTTGTAATAGAAAAATACACTTATGATAGTGTATATGTAAACCGTTCCTATCTTCACATGTTACTCCATAGTATATTTCGTCATATGTATTTAAGAGAAGAACGAGACGAAGAAAAATGGAATTTAGCATGTGATATCGCAGTGGAATATATTATAGATGGCCTGGATAATAAGGCAACGAAACGACTTGTTACATCTCGTAGAGAAGAACTTTATGAACGTTTATCCAAGGAACTTAAGGTATTCACAGCGGAGGGAATCTATCATTTGCTTCAAACAAATTGGTTAACTGAGCGAGAGCTTGTTCAATATAGCGCTGAATTCTTAGTATGCGACCATCAGTTTTGGGATTTTGGAATCTCAAAAAATAAAGTGAAGGATAGTGAGGACTCTAATCAAAATGAGAATCCTGACTCTTCACAAAAGAATGAGCAAGCAGACCAAGAGAAGAATTCAAAGGAACAAACAAGAGAGAATCAAACAGGGGAAGAAAAACAAGATAAAGAGAAACAAGAAAAAGAACAACAAGATAATGAACAAGGGAACAAGGATAAGGGGAATAATCAAGAAGGAAAAAACGAGACTAGGGAAGATAAGACTGAAGAAGAAAACAGTCAAGAAAATAGAACTCTAGAAGATAAATCACAAGAAGATAAATCACAAGAAGATAAATCACAAGAAGATAAATCACAAGAAGATAAATCACAAGAAGATAAATCACAAGAAGATAAATCACAAGAAGATAAATCTAAAGATGATAAATCCGAAGAAGATAAATCCAGTGAAGATAATTCAGAAAAAGATAAATCCAATGAGGATAAATTCAAAGAAGATAGAACCAAAGAAAATCAAACACAAGAATATATGTCATATGACAATCCGATGGATGACAGCGGACTTCATGATCGTGAAGCTAACAATAAAAAAGCGCAGGAAAATCGTTGGAAGGATATCAGTGAAAAGCTTAAGACAGACCTTGAGACTTATCAGGCAAATAATCCAAAAGCGACAGAGAGCTTACTAAAAGGTATTGGTGCAGCTAATCGTGAAATCTATGATTATCAGACATTTCTTCATAAATTTGCAGTATACAAAGAGCGCCTTCAAGTAGATGAGGATTCGTTTGACTATGGTTTTTATACTTTTGGTATGGAGCATTATGGGAATGTTCCTTTTATAGAACCATTGGAATATAAGGATGAAATGCGTGTTGAGGAGATTGTAATAGCAATTGATACTTCTGGATCATGTGCTAGTAGTTTAATCTATCGTTTTTTAAAAGAAACAATAAAAATTCTTAAAAACACAGAGACATTTCATGATAAATTTCGAATTCATTTGATTCAGTGCGATGAAGAAATTAAGGAACATAAGATCCTTACAAATCTCATGGAACTAAATGATTACATGGAACATTTTCAGGTAAAAGGATTTGGTAATACAGATTTTAGACCTGTGTTTGAATATATCGGGGAATTAAAACAAATGGGGGAATTAAAGCGTTTAAAAGGATTACTATATTTTACAGATGGATATGGTATTTTTCCTAGCAAACAACCAGAATACGAAACTGCCTTTATTTTTGTTCGGAATCAGTATGAGGAAGACAAAGTACCTGCCTGGGCAATGAAGGTAGTATTAGAAGAAGAACAAATTGAAAAGATGGGTGATAGTAACGATGAATATTAAAGAATGTAAAATTGAAATAAGAAATACCATACAAGCGTATTTAAAAAAAGATGAATTTGGGGCATATATGATACCTGTTAAGCATCAACGTCCTATTTTACTTATGGGACCTCCGGGCATTGGTAAAACAGCTATTATGGAGCAGATTGCAAGAGAGTGCGAGATAGGTTTGGTTTCCTATACCATTACTCACCACACTAGACAAAGTGCAATCGGACTTCCCAAAATTGAACAACGAAGTTTTCAAGGACTTGAGTATACTGTTACAGATTATACGATGAGTGAAATTATTGCTTCTGTGTTTGAGAAGATGGAAAATACAGGGCTTAAAGAGGGAATCTTATTCTTAGATGAGATTAACTGCGTGTCAGAAACGCTGGCTCCAACGATGCTTCAATTTCTTCAGAATAAAACATTTGGAAATCACAGCATTCCGGAAGGCTGGATTGTAGTTGGTGCAGGTAATCCACCGGAATATAATCGCTCCGTTCGTGAATTTGATATTGTAACTCTTGATAGAGTGAAACGAATTGAGCTTATAGAAGATTATAATGTATGGAAAGAGTATGCTTATATACAAAAACTCCATGGCTCCATCTTATCTTATTTAGAGATTAAGAAAAATAATTTTTATATTATTGAAATGTCAGTCGATGGGAAGCAGTTTGTGACAGCAAGAGGTTGGGAGGATTTATCTCAAATTTTGTATGCATACGAAGTACTTCATTTACCTGTTACAGAAGAAGTTGTTAGAGGATATCTACAACATCCTAAGATTGCGAAAGACTTTGCAAACTATTACGAATTGTACTTAAAGTATCGACAGGATTATCAAGTACAAGATATCTTAGATGGTAAAGCAGAGTTGCATTTAAAGAGACAATTGCGTACCGCTGGTTTTGATGAAAGGTTAAGTGTTCTTTCCTTATTACTTGATCGACTTTCTTGTGATTTTTATGAATCTTATCAGATGGGTGAATATCTAAAGCGACTTCATGCTACCCTAAAGGAAGTAAAGGAGTATTTTGCAAATGCTTATATGGAACCGGAAGTTATCATGACTGATATCATTACTCAAAAAGAGAAAGAGCTTGCAGATAAAAAATTAGCAGGGTTATTGGATCGCACGCAAGGTCAGGTCTTGAATAAGTTAATTTTAAAGTTATACTACTTCAAAGAGCAGATACTTCTAAATCGTTTGAAAGAAAATGATCATGCCTTCTCTTATATCAAAGCGGAATTTGATGCAATGGTGGAAGACTATCAAAATAAAATTACTACAACATCGAACTCCTTGGAGAATTCCTTTATTTTCTTAGAGGAAACCTTTGGAGAAAGTCAGGAATTAGTCGTTTTCTTAACAGAACTTACAGGAAACTTTTATAGTATGAAATTCATCGGTGAACATGGAAGTGAACATTATGTAAAGCATAATCAAAGCTTATTGTTTTCTGATACAAAGCAGGAGTTACTAAATGAAATCGAGGAGTTAAAACAGTTATCTTAATTTGATTTTAACTTGAAGGTACAGTATGCTTAACTTAATTCAAAAATAAAGGTTACTTAATGTAGTTTGTTTGTCAAGCAATTGGAATATTATTTATGTATAGAAACAATAAAGAGATGTAATAAAAAGATGTAATAAAAAGATGCATAAAGAGATCAATAAAGAGATCAATAAAGAGTTGCAAGGGCTTTTCTTATTAGAAAATAAATAGCGAGAATGATTTCATATTCTGAGCTTATCTTTAAGCTAGAAAGAGTATGAATCATTCTCGCATTTTTATTATTCATTTATACAATTATTCATTAACACTTAAAGTATTTATCCAAAACTAACAAGCTTGAGTCTTTCTTTTTGTAATTACCAACGAGATACCAAAGATAGCAATCGCAAAGCAAAATTGTATTAAAATACCAAATATAACATCTTTTAAAACACTTCCAACAAGTTTTGTATTTTTTCCTATAATCTTATTCGTAATAACGTACCAGTACGAAGGTAAAAATTTTGAAATGTAAAGTATTTGTTTACTCATAACCGACTGAGGAACAAATACACCACCTAAAAAGCATAGTCCAAGAGATACTGAGTTACTAAAGATAGCGATTGTTTCCACGGAATTACTAAATATACCAATGAGATAGGATATGCTAAAACTAACAATGAGGAAGGTAAAGCTATTCAGTAGATAAAATCCGTATACACCAGAGTGTATCATGTCAGCTCCTACTAGAATAAAAGGAAATAGCATAAGTATAACCCAAATAATAATAGCAACTATGATGTTAGCAAGAGATAATTCAAAATTACGCTTTTTTAAAGAAAAAGATGCACAAACCGTTCTGTTTTTTATATCTTTTTGATTAAATAGTATGAGAATTAAACTAATGCAGGATACCAATATTGCAACCATCGGGTAAGGGAGGTATTGAAAATAGTAATTACATCTTGGAGCCTCCTCTAAACTATGATTATCTAATTGAAGACTAACTGGCGCATTGGTTTGCATGATATCTTTCGTTTTTAACATAGCATCTGATGGTGTATACCCAATTGCAAGATAGGTTTTTAAATATTTCATGATTTGCTCAAATTGTATATTAGATAATGCTGTAACACCAGCATCAGGTGCTTCTAAAGTTTCTAGTGGCAAATCTTTCCCGGCGATAAGATTTTCTTCAAATCCAGCTGGTATAATGATGATTTCATAGACCGTATTAAAGAAAAGTTCGTCTTGAAAAACTTCAGGATCATCTTCTAGTTCAGTCAATATATGGAGTTCACCAATATAATTCTTAAGTTCCATACTAGTTGCTGAATGATCACGGTCAATGACAGAAAGTTTCAGTTTTATGTCTTTAAAATTAATCTGATCTTCTGGAGAACCATTTTGTACGGCAATGGAGCTAAGACCTAAAAAGACTACTAGATTAATGATAATACTCCATTTATTTTTAGCTAATAGTTTAAAAAATGTATTAAATACTATCATATCGTTCCCTCCTGAGTATCAAAAAGCTTGCTAAAATAAAGATTGCTGCAATGACTATTAAGGATACAATATCACTTGTAAATCTAGAATAATCACTAAATACGGTTAGACTATAAAAAGCATCTGTTATCAAAGAAGCGGGATTGATCCGATTTAATAACGGAACATTCACTTCTATGACGTGTTTTATTGTATCAACCATTAAACCACTGAGGAAACTAAATACTAAGCTAATTCCGGTAACTATAGAAAAGCGTAGTGCTTCATGACCTTTGCTAATAGATCCAACAAATTGACCATAAGCAATACCAATTACACTACCAATAAATACAGTAAGCAAAAAGAAAAGTGGCTGATCCCCAATTGGTATACCAAGAACTAATCTAAGATAGATCCATACAACAATCAGTTCTAGAAAATGAATGGTTACAGCTGCAGAGGAATCTGCAAGGATTAATATTAACTTATTGGTTGGAGTAATGCATCTTCTTGCAGCTACTGGTTTTTGGTTACCTTGAATATCCATACTATTGCTTAGACCTAAATAACTTCCAAACATGCATGCCATTGCAATTAAGGAGTAGAAATATTGGATAAAGCCGTTGGTATTCTTTCCATTCAGTGATACTTTCACAATATTTTGGGCATCGGATTGTAATAGTGATATTGCTTTCGGAAGAGATTGCGGATTGTTTCTTGCAATATCCTCTATTGCTTTGCTCATTCGGCTATATTGATCTAGAAATTGTTTTAAAATATTGGTTTGTAGCTCACTATCAGATACAAATAGTTCCACAGTATCAGATAGCACTATGATCCCATTCACTGTTCCCTCTCTAAGCATTTGATCTGCTTCTTCCCTTGTTGTCTTTGTAACTTGAAACATTGGAGTTTCATCTTTATAAGTAACTGATGGAAGAACAGATAATAGAGCATGTTCTTGTGGTAGCTCTTTTTCAATCACAACAGCAACAGGGATGCTATCCATAACACCAAGATTTAACATTGCATCACCAAAAGCAGCACGAAATAATGTCCCCAATATAAGAGGAAAGAAAAATGCCCAAAAAAGTATGGTTGGAGTCTTTAAAAAGTATTTGATACGGTATTTATATTGATGAAAAAACATAAGTGCCTCCTTTAATCTCTAAGCTCCTTGCCGGTTATTTCAAGGAAAACGTCATTTAGGGTTGGAAGTTCTGTATAGACACGGCCAAATGCTACTTCATTTGACTGTAGATAGTTAAGAACTCGAATTAGGTTATGCTTTCCTCCACTGCAACTAATTAATAGTTTCTGGTCGACATAATCAACTTTATAAACATGAGGAAGCTCTTTTATATTATCAAGATGCTTCTCATCCAACTCTAATACTTCAATGCAGATGGTCTCACCCGTCTTTATCATAGCTTTTAATTGTTCCTTCGTACCCACTGCTATCGTTTTACCTTTATCAATAATAGCAACACGACTGCAAATTTGTTCAACTTCTTCCATGTAATGAGTGGTATAGATAATTGTTGCACCTTTCTTATTTAAATCCACAATACCTTCTAATATCCGGTTTCTACTTTGCGGGTCTACTGCTACGGTGGGTTCATCCAAGATAATTAATTCTGGTTTATGAGCTATTCCACAAGCAATATTTAATCGGCGTAACAAACCACCGGATAATTTTTTAGGATAAAACTTTGTGAAATCCTCTAACCCAACAAACTCGATTGCTTCCCTTACAAGCTTTTTTCTTTCATTTTTATCTTTTACATATAAACCACAGAAATAATCGATATTGTCATAGACAGTTAATTCGTTAAAAACTGCTACATTTTGAAGAACCACTCCGATTTTACGTTTCAAATCGTAGCTATCTGGTCTCATAGGTTTCCCAAAAACCTCAATATTTCCTTTATCAAAGTTTAGCAAAGCTAAGATACATCCAATAGCAGTTGATTTACCAGACCCATTTGGACCTAGCAGACCAAAGATTTCACCTTTTTCTATACATAAGTTCAAGTGGTCAAGAGCTAGGAGATCTTTATATCTTTTTACGAGATTTTCAACTTTAACGATCATATAATATCCTCCAATTATTTTAGTTATGAGATTATTATAAAAATATTTAGATGCATTTGGTAGTGTTTTCCGTCAGGTGTTAATGTGACATTTATCACATTTTAGGAAATGAGTATGGAGATGGCTTAGAGTTAATGGATTGTACTTATTAATTTAAATTCGAAAAGATAGAAAATCTTCAGAAAAATTTAGAAATATATTGACATATGTTTCATGAGGTCATATACTATACTAAACATATCAAAATAGTATGAATTATTTTAAAGAGGGAGTTTATATGACTACACTAAATTTTCTAACTAATAAAGCAGAATGTTGTTGCAGGGGCAAGTTTAATTGCATATTACTTGTGCCTGTAGCTTCGTGCTGCTTTATAGAAACATAGTAGAGTAGTCTATCTCTTTTTCTAGACAATTCCTAAACATGTGAAAGACAGGTGCATTGTATGGTGTACCTGTTTTTTTGCGTTTAAAAGAATTTTTTGAAGGATTTATGGAGGGCGTATTTTTAAAACCTATATTTCTAACAGAAAGAATTAAAAAATTCAGAAACGTAAAAAATTAGTTCCCTCATGAATAAAAAAAGGAGTGAGATTTTATGCAACAAACCGAAGCCAGTATGACAGCGAAAATATGTGCATTTACTAGAGCCTATCATTCAAAATTTGCATCAAATAAAGTTTATGACGATTATTTGGCTTATGAAATGATAGGAGAGAAGGAATTTGAGCTTATAAAAGATATGCTTGATAAGATGATGAAGAAGCAAGATTTTCAATTATCTGAATCTACGTGGGATAGAGCGTTGGATGAGTTTGTTTCACCAATCATACTATCAAGAATAAAGTATACAGAAACATGTTTAAAAAAATATGTTGAAGATAGCAATGAAATACAATACGTTAATTGCGGTGCTGGTATGGATTCATTTGCATTTCGTAATACAGATAAACGGATTCAGATATTTGAATTGGATCACCCCAATACACATCACTATAAGTTAAATAGAATAAAACAATTGGAGTGGTTGATTCCAAACAATGTACATCATATTTCTATTGATTTTGACAAGCAAAATATGATGGAATCGTTAATAGAAGCAGGTTTTCAACCAGCTAAAAAGACATTCTTTGCAATACTTGGAGTGACCTATTATCTAGAATTAGAGTCTTTCGCTAAAATCATCAGAGATATGTCGCAGCTTACAGATAATGAAAGTATTGTGGTACTAGATTATCCGGACAGTAATTTATTTGATCATGAATTAGGTAGAATGAAGATACTAAAGAATTTGACAAATCGGTTGGGAGAAGAGATGAAAGGGGTAATGAGCCGTGAGGAATTAACTAAGGTATTTGGTATAAATGGATTTACCATTATAGAAAGTCAAGATGCTAAGGAGATTCAAAATAATCTTCTTAATAATAGCTCATTAAAAGCATACCAAAACGTCAATTTTATTACAGCAAAAAAAGAGAAGGAGATATAAGTATGGACAAATTTAATAAGATTTCAACAACATTAATTCATGGAGGTATTGACGGAGATGAGAGAACTGGAGCAGTGAATGTTCCAATCTATCAGACGTCAACTTATAAACAGGAAGGGTTAGGAAAGCATAAGGGATATGAATATTCGAGAACCGGAAATCCCACTAGAGAAGCCCTTGAGAAACTTATTGCTGATTTAGAGGAAGGCTTATATGGGTTGGCATTTGCCTCAGGTATGGCAGCCACGACAGCTGTTTTAACCTTATTTGAAACGGGTGACAAGATATTAATATCAAAAAATGTGTATGGTGGAACCTTCCGAGTGCTAGATAAAATTTTTAGTCAGTTTGGTATCCATTATGAGATCGTAGATACGAATGATTTAGAACTTCTTGAAAATTCTTTGTCTGAAGAAGTTAAGGCTGTATTTATTGAAAGCCCTGCAAATCCTTTAATGACAGTAACGGATATTAAAGCCGTATCGGAAGTTACTAAAAAGCAGGGGAAATTATTAATCGTTGATAACACATTTATGACTCCGTATTTACAACGCCCTCTGACACTTGGAGCTGACATTGTAGTCCATAGTGCAACAAAGTACTTAGGTGGGCATAGTGATCTTATTGCAGGGCTAGCTGTTGTAAATGATGATGCTCTGGCAAAAAAATTATACTTTATACAGAATGCAACAGGGGGAATTCTTCAACCGTTTGATGCCTTTTTGTTAATACGTGGAATGAAAACTCTAGGGGTTAGGCTAGACCGCCATCAGGAGAATGCAAAGGCTGTAGCGGAGTGGCTTTTAGATCAAGATGCAGTAAAAAATGTATATTATCCGGGGCTGACAACATTTGAAGGCTATGAAATCCAGAGGAAGCAAGCAGACGGACCGGGTGCTATGATATCCTTTGAATTGAACGAGGGGTATCATATCGAAAAGTTTTTTGGTGAATTAAAGCTGATAACACTAGCAGAAAGCCTTGGCGGTGTAGAATCACTAGTATGCCATCCAGCCAGCATGACACATGCGTCGATACCGGAGGAAATAAGAAAGCAAGTTGGAATATCAAATCAATTAATCCGCCTCTCGGTTGGAATTGAAAACAAAGAAGATATTATTGCAGACCTTAAGAATGCAATACTTTTAGCTAAATAAATATTCTGAAAGATTTAATTTAATTTGATAGTATTATAATCGATTGAATGATGTCTTGGTGGAATAATGCCTTGGTGGTTTTATTAAGTATCACTATGTTTGACATTTGCGCACAAGTCTGCGCAGGAATTGAGGTTGCTATGTTATATGATAATATGCAGGAGTTAATCGGGAATACGCCCCTTGTGAAATTAAATTATGTAGGGGTTCCAAAGGAAGTGAATTTATATGCAAAGCTAGAATATTGGAACCCTTCCGGAAGTGTAAAGGATAGAACCGGGCTTTATATGATAAAGGATGCAGAAGAAAAAGGGTTATTAAGAAGAGGAGCAACAATCATTGAGGCAACTGCGGGGAATACAGGCTTAGGAATTGCTATGGCAGCCTTAAACCGTGGATACCGGGTTATCTTTGTTGTGCCTACGAAATTTTCTGTAGAAAAACAAACCTTATTACGCGCTCTAGGTGCAGAGATTATCAATACACCACGTGAGGAAGGAATGCAAGGTGCGAATCATAAGGCATCAGAACTGTTAAATGAAATTCCGGGTTCGATATCTCTTCGTCAGTTTGATAACCTTGCAAATCCCAAAGCGCATTATGAAACGACAGGTAAAGAAATATATCAAGATTTAGGGGACTCGATTCATTACTTTATTGCAGGTGCAGGCAGCGGTGGCACCTATTCTGGAATCGTTAAGTATTTAAAGGAGAGAAATCCTAAGATACAAGGTATATTAGCTGACCCTGTTGGATCTACCATGGGAGGCGGAGAACATGCTGATTATGATATTGAGGGGATTGGAAACGATTTTATTGCAGGAACAATGGATATGAGTTTAGTGGATGATGTTGTAAAGATAACGGATACGGAAGCATTTGAAGGGGCGAGACTGCTGGCATTAAAAGAGGGAATAATTGCAGGGTCATCCTCTGGTGCAGCTTTGGCAGCAGTAATAAAATTAGCAGAGAAAGTTAAAAAAGGAAACATTGTAACCCTATTTCCGGATCGAGGGGATAGATACTTCAGTAAAAATTTATACTTATAAGATAGATAATTGTTTAGTTATACACTAAGAAACTTAAAGCCATTTTTCTCTATAATGTTAGAAAATAAGCAAAGAAACGAATTAAGACATTAGTTGAAATAAGCTCTGCAGGGGTATCATAAATTATTTTAATGGTGTAAAATAGAAAATAAACGTAGTTAAAAAACGATATGCTTAACGGAAAGATAAACGTAGTTAAAAACGATATACTAATGGAAAGCTTTTGAAATATTATAAAAATAGCATTTGAAATAATATAAAAAACGATTGCAAAAGTTCGCAATTTAATTTATAAAGTAAAAAAAATTATTGGGAGGACACATGACACTACAGCAGTTAAGATATGTAATCACGATAGCAGATTGCGGTTCTATGAATGAAGCTGCAAAACAGCTTTTCATCTCACAACCTAGCCTTTCGGGAACGATAAAGGAACTGGAATTAGAAATAGGTTTTGATATCTTTCTTCGTTCGAATCGAGGAATCGTAATAACTCCGGAAGGAGAAGAGTTTCTTACCTATGCAAAGCAAGTATCAGAGCAATATCGGTTATTGGAAGATAAGTATATTGAAAAGAAGTCAAAGAAAAAATTCAGTGTATCTATGCAACATTATAGTTTTGCAGTAAAAGCCTTTGTTGAGGTAGTGAAAAAGGTTGGGATGGAGCAGTATGAATTTGCAGTTCATGAAACTAAGACCAATGAAGTGATAGAAAATGTAAAGAATTTTAAGAGTGAATTAGGAGTATTATATCTCAATGATTTTAATGAACAGGTTATGACTAAGGTTCTTAGAGAGAATAGTTTAGAATTTGTAGAGTTATTTCAATGTGACACTTACGTATATCTTTGGTCTGAGCATCCGCTTGCAAACAAAGAAGTCATTTCTATGAAAGAATTAGAAGAGTACCCATGTCTAGCTTTTGACCAAGGCAAAAATAACTCCTTCTATCTAGCAGAAGAAGTTAAGAGTACTTATGACTACAAACGTATTATTAAAGCAAATGATAGAGCTACAATGTTAAATTTAATGATAGGCTTACATGGATATACCCTATGCTCCGGAATCATTTGCGAGGAATTAAACGGGGATGACTATAAAGCTGTACCTTTGGTTGAAAGTGAAAAAATGAGAATTGGCTACATTAAACGAAAAGGCTCTATTATCAGTAATAATGGTGAATTATATATCAAGGAGCTAATGAATTATAAAGACATGGTGTTATAGGTTTAACCTATAACAGATTATCAGTTTTGAGTATTAACACTTTCTTTTTTTGACTGTTATAATAGCAACATAAGAACTACAGCAGATAAGAAACATACAAGGTAATCAATAAATTATAGTAAGAAATAGATAACCTAAGGAAGATATACAAAATAACGGAAGGGAGAATTTCGATGCGTACTGTTAAATCAATAAATACTATGTATATGATAAATATGATGATGTGTTGCAACGGTGGATGTATGTGTAATAACATGCCTAATTCAGTGCGCTCAAATTCCGGTTTTTTGTAAGATTAGAGTTATTATGATCTGATAAAAGAACAAGGGAAACAGGGTGCATGAGTATATGTACCCTGTTTTTTTGCGGGAAACTTGCAGGATAGAAGAATGAAAAGTAGAAAAAAATCAGGTCATCAAATTTGTGTCAGCGCTGTATCCACAAACTTGATATGAAGCAATATCTCGAAAATGAGACATGAGCAGCGTAGAAAAGAGGTTATTAATGATTCGATTTGAAAATCTTAGCAAGACATTTTCTTCCGGTGATCGATTGGTTGATGCTGTTAAAAATGTTAATTTAACTATTGAAAAAGGTAAGGTTTATGGCATCATTGGTTTTTCCGGAGCAGGAAAGTCCACCCTAGTAAGGTGTATCAATTTATTAGAGAAACCAACGGAAGGGAAAGTCTACATCGGCGATGTTGAACTTACTGCATTAAAATCAAAGGAACTTAGAAAACAGCGAAGAAAAATTGGAATGATCTTTCAACACTTTAATTTATTTGCATCCAGAACGGTATTCCAAAATGTTGCGTACTCTCTAAAGCATCAAGGTTTATCAAAAAAGCAAATTAAGGATAAAGTCAATGAGTTATTAAAGCTGGTTGGTCTTGAGGAAAAAGCAAATGAATATCCATCAAAACTTTCTGGTGGGCAAAAGCAGAGAGTGGCAATAGCAAGGGCGCTAGCAAATGATCCGGATATCTTACTGAGTGATGAGTCTACCAGTGCGCTAGATCCACAAACTACAGTTTCAATTCTAAAACTGCTTAAAGAAGTTAACCAAAAGCTTGGTATCACAATCGTCATCATCACCCATGAGATGCAGGTAGTAAAAGAAATTTGCGATAGAGTTGCAGTAATGGAGAATGGTGAAGTTGTGGAAGAAGGGGATGTATTTGAGATATTTGCAAACCCACAGAAGAAGATAACAAAGGATTTTGTTGATAGTACTTCAAATCTTTCAAGAATCTATAACTACATAGATGAGAAAGCAAAGATTACAGAACTTAAACAAGGGGAGTGTATCTTACGATTCAAGTACTTGGAGAGAAGCACATCAGAGGCTCTCGTATCACAGTTGTCAAGGGAATTTTCATTGAACATTAATATCATTTTTGGAAACATTGAGCTTATTGGTGAAAATCCAATCGGTGGTTTGGTTTCTATCGTAAGTGGTAAGAAGGAAGATATTGATGATGCAATAAAGTATTTACAAGATAAAAATGTTGGAGTGGAGGTGATACTTGATGCAAGAGCTTCTTGAAAAATATCTACCAAATGTAATGTCGAAGCTACCTGACTTTTATAAAAGTATTTCTGAAACGCTACAGATGGTTTTAAAAGCAGGAATCGTGATTTTTATTATTGGATTGTTAATAGGAATTATCCTAACTGTAACAAAAAAGGATGGAATACTTCAAAATCTAGCAATTTATCAGGTTCTTGATAAGGTAGTCAATTTCTTTCGCTCCATTCCGTTTATTATTTTACTTGCAGGTCTGATTCCTCTTACAAGATTGATATCTGGAACAGCAATCGGAGTGAAAGGAGCAATCGTTCCATTGATTTTTGGTACAGCACCATTCTTCTCAAGGCAAGTAGAAACTGCTCTAGCAGAAATGAATCCAGGACTAATTGAAGCTGCGCAAGCGATGGGAAGTGGTCCGATTGAAATCATTTTTCGAGTACTATTAAAGGAATGTATTCCCGGATTAGTCAGAGCAACAACCATAACAGCGATTAACTTAATTAGTTTAACTGCAATGGCTGGAGCTATTGGTGCGGGGGGGCTTGGCGATTTTGCAATCAGATTTGGTTATCAACGTAATCAAACGGATGTAACTTACGCATCAGTGGTTGTTTTAGTGCTACTGGTAAGCGTTATTCAAATTGTTGGTAACGTGGTATCAAGAAAATGTACACATTAGGAGAAAAAAGTTATGGCAAAACCAAGAAAAGTCATTATTATCGGAGCAGGTCACGTAGGATCTCATGCTGGATATGCACTGGCAGAGCAGGGGCTTGCAGAAGAAATTATCTTTATTGATATTGATAGAGAAAAAGCGAAAGCACAAGCACTGGATATCTACGATGCTACAGTATACCTACCACACAGAGTTAAGGTAAAATCGGGTGATTATAGTGATGCAGCTGATGCAGATCTCATGGTGATTGCAGTAGGAACCAATCCAGATAAAAATAAGGGTGAAACAAGAATGAGTACCCTTACGAATACTGCTCTAATTATTAAAGAGGTAGCTTGGCATATCAAAAATTCAGGTTTTGATGGTATGATTGTTAGCATTTCAAATCCAGCAGATGTAATAACACATTATTTACAGCATTTACTTCAGTACTCATCCAATAAAATTATTTCAACAAGTACGGTACTAGACTCTGCCAGACTTAGAAGAGCAATTGCAGATGCTGTTGAAATTGATCAAAAATCAATCTATGGATTTGTTCTTGGAGAACACGGAGAAAGCCAGATGGTTGCATGGTCAACGGTATCTATAGCTGGAAAACCAATTTTGGAACTAATCAAGGAAAAACCTGAAAAATATGGGCAGATTGATCTTTCTAAGCTTTCTGATGAAGCTAGAGCAGGGGGATGGCATATCCTAACTGGAAAAGGCTCAACGGAATTTGGTATTGGTGCATCACTAGCTGAGGTTACACGAGCCATTTTCTCAGATGAGAAGAAGGTATTACCAGTATCTACTCTCTTAAATGGTGAGTATGGCCAGCATGATGTCTATGCATCTGTTCCTACGGTACTTGGAATTCATGGTGTAGAAGAAATCATTGAGCTAAATTTGACACCTGAAGAAAAGGGAAAATTCGATGCTTCTTGTAGAACAATGAAAGAAAATTTTCAGTATGCATTGACGCTATCATAAGATATGCCCAATTATGATAATGCATAGTAAGAAGTTGTGAGTTATTAAAATTTAAAATAAAAGGATAGAAAAGGGGAAAATTTATGAGAAAATTAAAAAAATTAGGTATTTTAGCGTTAGGATTAACTTTAGCTTTTGCAGTAACAGGATGCGGAAAGAAGGATGCAGCTAAGGATAACAAAGTAGTTAAGGTCGGTGTTGTTGGTGAATCGAATGAAATGTGGGTACCTGTCATTGAAGAACTTAAGAAAGAGGGAATTGAAGTTCAATTAGTAACATTTACAGATTATAATACTCCAAATGCTGCTTTAAATGGGGGTGAAGTTGATTTAAATGCATTCCAGCATTATGCTTATCTTAATAAAGAGAAAGACAACAATGGGTATAAGATTGATTCAATCGGTGATACATTTATCTCCGCAATGAATATCTATTCCAAGAAGATTGATAATTTAAGTGGGATAAAAGAAGGGGATAAGGTTGCAGTTCCTAATGATGCTACTAACGAAGGTAGAGCATTAAAGGTTCTTGAAGCAGCGGCGCTTATCGAATTAAACAAAGCTGCAGGTGACAGCCCGGAAGTGAAGGATATAACTGCAAATCCTTTCAATCTTGAGTTAGTAGAAGTAGATGCAGCAAATGTTTATGCTTTACTTCCAGATGTAACGATTGCAGTAATTAATTGTAATTATGCTTTAGACAATGGTTTAAATCCGGGAAAAGATTCATTATTCCAAGATAGTGTAAGTATCTATGCAGGGAAGAATTATGTAAACCTGATTGCAGCAAGAACTGAAGATTTAGATAATGAAGTGTATAAAAAGATTGTAAAAGCATATCAATCCGACGCAGTAAAAGATGTTTATGCAGATACCTTTAAGGGATCTTATCTAGCTGCATGGGAGGAGTAAATTCTTTCAATTGGGATGTTACAATATTTGTAACATCCCAATTGAAAGCGGTGTGAAGTTATGGCAGAGGTTAATGTTAAAATATTAAATAGTATAATCAATGATGGTGATAGGATTCTTATTGATAAAATAGATGATAGTTACCTTAGTGATGCGCTGGGACGTATCAAAGGACATGCAGATGTGGTTTTGTTTCCCGTAAATGTAGATGAAGTTTCAAAGATTATGAGATATGCTTGGGAAAACCAGATTCCTGTTACACCAAGGGGCGCAGGAACAAATTTAGTTGGATCTACTGTACCCGTAGAGGGAGGAATTGTACTTGATTTAACAAGAATGAATCAGATCATTGAATTTGATGAAGAAACTATGACTGCCACAGTAGAGGCTGGGGTAGTATTAGCCGATTTTCAAGAGTATGTGGAGGCAAAAGGGTGTTTTTATCCACCGGATCCAGGAGAAAAAACTGCAACAATAGGTGGAAATATCAGCACGAATGCGGGAGGAATGCGTGCTGTTAAATATGGCGTTACCAGGGATTATGTCAGAGGCTTAGAAGTAGTACTTGCCAATGGAGAAATTCTATGGGTCGGGAGTAAGAATGTAAAAGATGCGAGTGGTTTGTCACTTAAAAACCTGATTGTAGGTTCGGAGGGTACCTTAGCAATCATAACAAAGTGCATTCTTAAGATAATCCCCAAACCGGAAGTCACATTAAGTGTACTTCTTCCCTATCGTGATGTTAAGACTGCGATTCCTGGCGTTCTAACTATTATCAAAGAAAACGCAAATCCTACAGCAATTGAATTTATTGAAAGAGATGTTATAAAATTGGGGGAGGATTATACTGGCCTGTCATTCCCGTATCCGAAAGCCGGAGCATACATTTTGATGACCTTTGACGGCCGCAGTCTTGAGTTAGAAGGAAACGTAGAGCGAGTAAAAAAATCGGCAATAAAACAAGGTGCACTTGATGTTTTGATTCTTGATAGTGAAGAATTATTGATGAATGTATGGAAGATAAGAGGTTGTTTTGTTAAGGCGGTAGAAGCAGTATCAGAGCAGGAACCAGTTGATTTAGTGGTACCAGTAAATAAAATCGTTGAATTTATATCTTATGTAAGTGAATATGAGAAAAAATCAGGGATGAGGATGATTCGATTTGGCCATGCTGGGGATGGAAACATCCATCTTTGTATGGTAAGAGGTAACCGAAGCGATGACAAATGGGAAAAAGAATTGCAGGAACATCTGAATGCTATATATCAGAAAGCATTTTTACTCGGAGGACTGACCTCTGGAGAGCATGGTATTGGATTAAGCAAAAGGATTTTTTACCTGAAGGAGACTGCACCACAGAATTTAGAATTGATGCGGCAGATGAAAAGAGCCTTTGATGAGAGGGAGATATTAAATCGACATAAGACATATTTAGCATAGGAATGGTGCATACAAGTTTGTGCTCTTAAACGACAAACATGTTAATACAAAGAGTGTGCACAGGAAAGGAAAAATTTATGAAACCATTAAGTGAACGAACTGCCAATTTTTCGGATTCTGTTATCCGTAGAATGACCAGAATATCGAATCAATACGATGCCATTAATTTATCTCAAGGGTTCCCGGATTTTAATCCACCCAAAGAGATCACAGATAGACTTGCTAACATAGCAGGAGAAGGTCCTCATCAATATGCACTTACATGGGGAGCTGAGAATTTTAGGTATGCTCTTGCTAAGAAACAGGAACAGTTTTCTGGAATGAAGATTAATCCAGATACTGAGATTGTAGTTACCTGTGGAAGTACAGAAGCAATGATGGCAGCAATGATGACAGTAACAAATCCTGGGGATAAAGTAATTATATTCTCTCCTTTTTATGAAAATTACGGTGCTGATGTCATACTTTCCGGTGCGGAACCTATCTATGTACCACTAAAGCCTCCTGCCTTTTCCTTCGATGCAAATGAGCTAGAAGATGCATTTAAAAAAGGTGTAAAGGCATTAATTTTATGTAATCCATCGAATCCTTGCGGTAAAGTATTTACTTACGATGAATTAAAAATTATTGCAGACCTTGCAATAAAATATGATACTTATGTTATTACTGATGAAGTATATGAACATATCATATACGAGCCTAATCAACATATTTATATGGCGACCTTGCCTGGTATGAGGGAAAGAACGATCATATGTAGTTCGCTATCCAAAACATATTCCATCACTGGTTGGCGTTTAGGATATGTAATAGCAAGTCCTTTTGTAATAGAAAGGGTAAAAAAAGTCCATGACTTTTTAACGGTTGGAGCAGCAGCACCTTTAATGGAAGCAGCGGTTGTAGGGCTTAATTTTGGTGAAGAATATTATAAAGAGCTACAAAAACATTATACACAGAAAAAAGATCTGTTTATTGGTGGATTGTCTGATTTGAAACTAAACTTTACAGATCCACAAGGAGCATATTATGTATTAGTGGATGTTTCTGAATTTAATGTAAAAGACGACGTAAGATTTTGTGAATGGTTAGCCAGAGAAGTTGGTGTAGGAGCAGTACCAGGCTCTAGCTTCTTTAAAGAAGAGGTGAATCACCTTATTAGGCTTCACTTTGCAAAGAAGGATGAAACCTTAATTGGAGCATTGGATCGACTAACCGATTTAAGAAAGAAAGCAATCCAAAGCAATGGATATTTTAAATAAAAGTAATGAATGATCATTTTAATTCATTGGGTGTCGTGGCCAAGAGGAAGGCGGGAGTCCCATAAACTCTTAATCCTGGTTCGAATCCAGGCGGTACCGTAACAGGAAACAAGATAAGAATCAATAATTTTTGCCAGCGCAGCACCTAAAAATATGATATAGTTGTATTGCAAGCAAGAAGAGTAGCGCAGAAATGAGGTAAGGAATGAAACGTGAAGAAGCATGGAAACTTCTAACAGAATTTAATAAAGAAGAATTTCATCTAGAGCATGCTCAGATTGTTGAGCAGACAATGAAGTATTTTGCTAAAAAATTAGGATATAATGAGGAAGAAGATTTTTGGGGAATTGTTGGATTACTGCATGATTTAGATTTTGAGCAATTTCCGGACGAACATTGCATCAAAGAGCAAGAGATAATGAGAGAGCGTGGGGTAGATGAGAGAATAATCCATGCTGCAGCAAGTCACGGCTATGGTATTACGGTAGATATAAAACCAGAGCATGAGATGGAAAAAATCCTTTATGCGGTAGATGAGCTTACAGGACTTATCGGAGCAGTGGTGATTATGAGACCATCCAAAAGTGTTCAGGACCTGGAACTTAAGTCTGTTAAGAAAAAGTATAAAAGCAAAGGCTTTGCAGCAGGCTGTTCCCGTGAAGTAATTGAAAGAGGTGCGGACATACTTGGGTGGACATTAGATGAGTTACTTCAAGAGACCATAGATGCATTAAAAACATTTCGTGATTAAATTGTATAATTAAGATACTTAATACATTTGGTTCTCATTTTAGCATTAGACTAGTCATGAATATTTGTGAAATACAGATTTGAAATACTGAGTGAGAGACTTTTTTATCTTTCACTCAGTGATCTTTTATCAGCATTTTTATCTGAAAACTTAATAATACGTATAGTCTCATAAGATATACAATGCTAAGTAATGAGGGGAAGATCATTATAAAGCGCCAAGAAGTTGTTAAGAATAAGTAAACAGTTTCCGTAGAAATATGCCTATATAATAAAAAATATAAAATTGAACCCATAGATAATTTGACAAATAAATTTTATTTATATAAAATAGTTATATCGAGCAGCTTTCTTGCGTAAGTCCAGATATTAAGGTCTGACTGCGCTTTTTTTTTGGTCTTAGCTATAAAGTGTCAAAATGAAAGAAAAATAGAGAAAGTCCGAAATTATTTCTTAATACAGAAAGCTGTCAATTAATAAGAAAAATGTAAAGGAGATGAGCAATGTCAATGTATAAAGTACTTGCTAAAAGTATACGGGAATTTAAAAAGCATTCCATCAAAGCTCCTGTATTCGTTTCATTTGAGGTTATGATGGAATGTACCATACCTTTTATTACAGCAAAACTCGTAAATCAAATAAAAGCTGGATGCGATTTTGGTGTTATTGCAAGATATGGTCTTCTTTTAGTAGTAATGGCTTTACTATCACTAATGTTCGGAACAATAGCTGGTACTGCTTGTGCTACTGCCTCCACAGGCTTTGCGCGTAATTTAAGAAAAGACTTATTTTATAGGATTCAAACGTATTCATTTGAAAATATTGATCGTTTTTCCGCATCATCATTAGTTACTAGACTTACTACTGATGTATCAAATGTTCAGAATGCTTACATGATGATAATTCGTACGGCAATCAGATGTCCTTTAATGCTTATCTTTTCCTTTACCATGGCATTTGTCATGGGTGGTAAAATGGCGTTTATCTTTCTATTCGTTGTACCTGTCCTTGGGTTTGGCTTATTTTTTATCATTCGAAAAGTAATGCCACTATTTAAAAAGGTATTTCGTAAGTATGACGTACTGAATAATTCCATTCAGGAAAATGTAAAAGGTATGCGTGTAGTAAAATCTTATGTTAGAGAAGATTACGAAAAGAGTAAATTCGAAGTAGCAGCGGGAGATGTATGTGCTGATTTTACAAGAGCAGAAAAGATTTTGGCTTTTAATAATCCTTTGATGCAGTTTTGTTTATATACTGTTATGGTTTTCGTTTTATACTTTGGTTCTTACACCATCATTACATCAAGAGGTCTTGATTTAGATGTAGGACAGTTTTCTGCATTACTTACTTATAGCTTCCAGATTTTAAGTAGCTTAATGATGTTATCTATGGTATTTGTCATGATTACAATTGCTAGTGAGTCAGCAAGCCGTATCGTAGAAGTTTTACAGGAGGAAAGTACTCTAACGAGTCCAGAACTTAGTCTTAAGGAAGTAAAGAATGGCTCAATAGATTTTGAACAGGTAAGTTTTAAATATTCAAAGAAAGCAGAACGTATGTCCCTTGAAGAAATTAATCTTCATATTAAATCAGGCGAGACGATAGGAATTATTGGTGGTACTGGTTCTTCAAAATCATCCTTGATTCAATTAATCCCTCGACTTTATGATGCTACGAAAGGCGTTGTAAAAGTTGGTGGTGAAGATGTAAAAAAATATGACCTAGATTCCCTTCGTAATCAAGTAGCAGTGGTTTTACAAAAAAATGTTTTATTTTCCGGTACGATTAAGGAAAACCTTCGTTGGGGAAATAAAGAAGCAACAGAGGAAGAGCTTGTAGAAGCATGTAAGTTAGCTGGGGCGGATGAATTTATATCAAGATTTCCAGATGGATACGATACTTATATTGAACAGGGCGGTGCCAATGTATCAGGTGGACAAAAGCAGCGTCTATGTATTGCCAGAGCACTACTAAAAAACCCTAAGATCCTTATAATGGATGATTCTACGAGTGCAGTTGATATGAAGACAGATGCTTTGATTAGAAAATCGTTAAAAGAGTTTATCCCTGAGACAACAAAAATTATTATTGCTCAGAGAACAGCGTCTGTAGAAGATGCTGACCGCATTATTGTTATGGAGGGCGGTACTATTAATGCTATTGGAACTCATGCGGAACTAATTAGGAGCAACAATATCTATCAAGAAGTTTATTTATCACAGAATAAGGTAGGTGATCAGGATGCAGAATAAGCCAGTAATCAAGCGAAAAGGTGTACTAAAGCGCCTGATAAAAACATTATTTGAATTTTATCCAGTTATGTTACCGATTGTAGTAGTTTGTATCGTCTTTAATGCAGTGATATCCTCCATCCCTTCTATCTTTATGCAGAATATCATATCATCGGTGGAAAGTACTTGGCAGACTGGAGATTGGAAATCTGTATCCGGACATATTGCCGGGCTGGTAGGATTGTTAGCAACCTGCTACGTTCTATCCTTAGCAGCCTCTTTCGCATTTAACCGAATGATGGCTATTATAACACAAGGTTCTTTAAAGAAATTGCGTGTAAAAATGTTTCATGGTATGCAGAATCTTCCGATTCAATATTTTGATACACATAATCATGGAGATATCATGAGTTACTATACAAATGATATTGATACTTTACGTCAGATGGTTTCTCAAAGTATACCTCAGTTAATGACTTCAGGTATCATTGCAATTACCGTATTTTGTATTATGCTATATTTTAGCGTTTGGATGACCCTTGTGGTTTTAGTTGGTGTATTCTTCATGTATAAAATCACTAAAAAAGTTGGTGGCGGGTCTGCTAAGTATTTTATTCGTCAACAGGCGGCTCTTGGTAAAGTGGAAGGTTATGTCGAAGAGACGATGAACGGACAGAAAGTTGTAAAAGTCTTCTGTCATGAGGAAGAATGTAAAGCTGGTTTTGATGAGATCAACGACGCATTATTCGCAGATGCCGAAAGAGCAAATAAATATGCTAATACACTAGGACCAATCTTAAATAATATTGGAAATATCCTTTATGTAATTGTTGCATTATTTGGTGGATTTTTATTACTTACCGATGCACCAAACGTAAGTATATCAGGATTTGCTATCAGTATAAGTATTGTAGTACCATTTTTAAATATGACGAAGCAGTTTTCTGGAAATATCAATCAAGTATCGCACCAGATTAATGCAGTTGTTATGGGACTTGCAGGAGCTTCTCGAATCTTTGAACTTATCGATGAGTTGCCAGAAGAGGATGAAGGTAATGTAACGTTAGTGAATGCCAGAGAAGAAAATGGAGCAATAGTAGAATGTAAGGAACGTACCGGAATTTGGGCTTGGAAATATCCACATGACGATGGAACAGTATCTTATACAAAACTAACCGGTGATGTTAGGATGTTTGATGTAGATTTTGGATATGTAGAAAATAAGACCATATTGCATAACATAACCCTGTATGCAGAGCCAGGACAGAAAATAGCTTTTGTTGGTGCGACTGGTGCTGGTAAGACAACAATCACAAACCTTATCAATCGTTTTTATGATATCGCAGATGGTAAGATTCGATATGATGGTATCAATATAAATAAAATCAAAAAGTCAGACCTTCGTCGTTCCCTTGGTGTGGTTTTACAAGATACCAATCTTTTTACCGGAACAGTTATGGACAATATTCGTTATGGTAAGCTAGATGCTACGGATGGGGAATGTATTGAGGCTGCAAAATTAGCAGGTGCTCATGATTTTATTACGCGTTTGCCGGATGGTTATCAGACACCACTTACTAGCAACGGATCTAATTTATCTCAAGGACAGAGACAGCTATTAGCTATTGCACGAGCAGCAGTTGCTGATCCTCCGGTAATGATTCTAGATGAGGCTACTTCCTCCATTGATACCCGTACCGAAGCAATTGTACAGCGAGGCATGGATGCATTAATGAAGGGCCGTACGGTATTTGTAATAGCTCATCGACTTTCTACTGTTAAGAATTCCGATGTGATTATGGTTTTAGAACAGGGCCATATCGTAGAACGTGGTAATCATGATCAGCTAATTGCTGAAAAGGGAAAATATTATCAGTTGTATACCGGTGCTTTTGAATTAGAATAGGGATTCACGAATTTGAAATTGATTATAATATTAGGTCGCTTGTTTTTTTACAAGCGGCCTTTTTGATTTACAAGATAATAAAAGGAAAAATTAAGAAAATTGTTTAACAATAGAGAAGGAATATGGTAAACTTATGATAATTAGGATCTAAATTTCTATAGCAAAAGGATTCATAGCGATAGCTGTGATTCATGAAGGGAGTAAGACTGTTTGAATTCCATCTATGATCGGTTACTTATACTAATATGTTGCAGTTTTTTTCTTGATATAAATACAAATATAAAGTATGCAGTGATAGCTTTACTGGTTGCAATGGCAATTAGCGAATTTAATTATGTAATGGAAAAAGAACTATTCTTGTATGGAAGTTATATTTGCTATTTTCTACTCTGCTTTTTTATGCCACAATTCTTCGCCTTTTTACCACTGCTATTATACGAGGCAGTTTGTTTTCGTAAGAAGACGTTAAGTATTGCAGTCGTATTTACTGCTGGCTATCAATTGGTGCAGTTTGATTCAACTTTTAAGTGTTTGTTTTTTATCATGTTACATATTATTTCTGTAACATTTGCGGTACGAACGATGAAGCAAAGCCAATTGAAGGCGCAATTATTTAAACTACAAGACACAACCAAAGAATCTAATATGGAGTTAGAGGCCAGAAATCAAGAACTTATCAGGCAACAGGATACCGAGATTTATTTAGCTACACTAAAAGAAAGAAATCGAATTGCCAGAGAGATACATGATAATGTCGGTCATATGTTGTCTCGTTCTATCCTAATAGTAGGAGCAGCCATTGCGGTAAATAAAAATGAGGAAAGCAATGAATTACTTTGCGGGTTAAAAGATACATTATCAGACGCTATGAATTCCATACGATTAAGCGTTCATGATTTGCACGATGGTGCAATTGATCTGAGAACGAGTGTAGAACAGTTGGTGAATGATTTTTCTTTTTGCAAGGTGGAATTAGATTATGATATGGGAAATGTGGTAAATCGGAATGTAAAGTATTGTTTTTTAACGATATTAAAAGAATCATTTTCCAATATGATAAAGCATAGCAACGCCACAAAGGTGGAGGTATTACTACGGGAGCATCCGGGCATGTACCAGTTACTGATAAAAGATAATGGTACTGGAGGAAAAAAGACGTCAGAAGAAGGAATCGGATTAATGAACATGAAGGATAGAGTGAATGCATTAGGAGGAAATATTACGATTACTTCTGAAAAAGGATTTCGGATATTTGTAATGATCCCAAAAACGCAGGAAGAGAAATAGTAGGTTTGTGTCTACACTGCAAATACAAACTTGATGATACGCATTGGCTTGCAAGTAATCAAATAGTAACTTAGAAATGGGGTAAAGGATGAGAATTGTAATAGTTGATGATGACCGTTTGGTATGTTCATCTTTAAAGGTTATCTTAGAAATGGATTCTGAGATTAAAGTAGAAGCTATCGGAAATGATGGGCGTGAAGCCATTACTCTATATGAGAAGTATACTCCTGATGTGCTATTAATGGACATTCGTATGTCTACAATGAGCGGCATTGATGCAGCAGAAAAAATATTAGTGAAACATAAAGATGCTAAGATATTATTTTTAACAACATTTTCAGATGATGAATATATTGTGAAGGCATTAAAGATTGGCGCAAAAGGATATTTGTTAAAACAAGACTATGATAGTATACAGCCTGCGTTAAAGGCGGTTTCCATGGGTCAAAGTGTATTTGGTTCAGATGTTATAACCAAGTTACCAGACTTAATGCAGAAGAAAAAGGAATTCCCTTATGGGGCATATCAGCTAACAAAGAAGGAATACGAACTTCTAACTATGGTCGCGGAAGGACTTAGTAACAAAGAAATCGCAGATGTCATGTTCTTAAGTGAAGGTACAGTTAGGAATTATTTAAGTAATTTGATGTTGAAACTAGATGTTAGGGATCGTACACAGGCAGCTATTTTTTATTATAAGCAGATGCAGTGAGGGGATACGATGGTTAATATTGAAGAACTTTTTTACCAAAAGATTAAAGTAGGTACAGAAGTATTAAAGATTCGAAAGGAGAGACGAATATGAATCACATTTTAGTGGTTGAAGATGATGAAAAACTACGAAATGGATTGGTATTATCCTTATCGTCAAACAATCAAGAAGTCAAAGCAGCCCCCTCTATTAAATCGGCGAAAGAATTACTTAAGATACATAAGTTTGATTTATTAATATTAGATTGTAATTTGCCAGATGGTAACGGAATTGAATTTTGTAGAGAAATAAGCGGAGCAACAGAGATTCCTATCATATTTTTAACTGTCAATGATACTGAAATTGATATTGTATCAGCATTTCGTGTGGGAGCAACGGATTATGTAACGAAACCATTCTCTATTATGGTATTAAGGGAAAGAGTTAAAGCAGCATTAAGGCGAAATAAATGTAGAGATGATATATATAAAGATGATTATTACTATTTTAATTTTACTGCTTTGGAATATAAGATAGAAGGGGTAGAAGTTATATTAAGTGTTGTAGAGCAGAAAATAATAAAACTATTGGTCTGTAATAAAAATAAGATTATACCAAGGGAAAGACTAATAGATTTGGTATGGTCCTGTAATGAAGAATTTATTGATGATAATGCACTTACTATGGCTATCAAAAGGTTACGTTTTAAAATCGGAAATGAAGCTATAAAAACGGTATATGGATTAGGATATATGTGGGTTGGGAAAATTTAAAGTAGATTTAATAAAGGGGATAATAAATGTTTATTGCTAAATATTTTATTACAATTTTTATATGGTCTATGGTTTATGTTATACTTTCGCAGTATTTATTATTTGATATGTTTATTCTAATATATATTGCTGGAGTCTTAATAATTTCTCTGTTTTTTATGTTTCTACTTCATACGCAAAAGGAAAAACTTCGACATAGCCTAAGTGATATTTTTGATAAATCTTGGTATGATTATAATTATTCAGAACAGGAAGCATCTATTTTTGAATATAAGTTTTATCAATTTATACAATCCAATATTACTATAACAAAAAGTATTCAAAAGGAAAAAGAGCAAATACATAGTTTAATAACCGACATCTCACATCAAATAAAAACTCCTTTGTCGAATATCATTTTGTATGCGGATTTGTTACAAGAAGAATATAATGATGAGCGCATAAATAACATAAGTTCAGAAGGAGAAAAGTTAAAATTCTTATTTGATGCAATGATAAAAATGTCACGCTGTGAAAGTGGATTAATTCTTGAAAATTTACAGCGAAAAGAAAATTATATAAAAGAATTATTGACAAATGCGGTATCTAGTATTTATAAAGATGCAGAACAAAAGAATTTAGACATACAAATAGATTGTAATTCCAATATTAAAGCTTTCTTCGATATGAAATGGACAACGGAAGCAATCTCTAATATTCTAGATAATGCAGTTAAGTATTCATCAGTTGGCAGTAATATAGAGATAACGGTTAATGATTATAATTTGTATATTGAAATTGAAATCACAGATCATGGAATAGGGATAGAAGAGCATGAACAACAAAATATATGGAGACGGTTCTATCGTAGTGATTCTGTAAAGGAATTACAAGGAGTAGGTATCGGCCTTTATTTGACGTCTAATATTATATTAAATCAAAAGGGTTATCTAAAAGTAAAAAGCAAATTAGGTGAAGGAAGTACATTCAGTGTTTTTTTAAGCAAATTAAAAAGTGATGAATGTATTAGTTCTCCAATATAAAATAAAAAGTGATTACTGTGTTGGTTCCAATTATAAAATAAAAAGTGATGAATGTGTTAGTTTCTAAACATAATTCTGTTATAAAAAAATGATACAATAGCAAAAAAGAAAATGAGGGTTGTGTCATGTTAATAGAGATTAAAAATTTAAAGAAAACTTATGGAATCGGCGAAACTACAGTACATGCTCTAAAAGGAATTAACCTATCGATTGAACAAGGTGAGTTTATTGCTATTGTAGGAACAAGTGGGAGTGGTAAAAGTACATTGCTAAATCTTATCGGAGGATTAGATTATCCTACGGAAGGAAATATTCTTATTAACGATAGAGATATCTACGCATTGAAACCGGATGAATTAACAATATTTCGAAGAAGATCTATTGGTTTTGTATTTCAAAGCTATAATTTGGTACCTATATTAAATGTTTATCAAAACATAATGTTACCATTACAATTAGATAATGTAAGACCAGATAAAAAGTTTTTAGAACTTATAATAAATACTCTCGGTATCTCTGAAAAGAAAAACAGTCTTCCAAATAATTTATCTGGCGGGCAGCAGCAAAGAGTTGCAATTGCAAGAGCATTGATAGCACATCCACAAGTAATATTAGCGGATGAACCTACCGGTAATTTAGATAGTAAAACAGCTCTTGAAGTAATTTTATTATTGAAGCAGTTAAATGAAACCTACGGTCAGACAATTATAATGATAACGCATGATGAAGAAATTGCGCAAATTGCTACAAGGAGAATACATATAGAGGATGGTCGTTTAATCTCTGATACGAAGGAGGTATTTGGCCATGAATAAAGGGTTAATCGTACTTGCTTCTCATATAATTAAATCAAAAAAAATACGCACCTTAGCAATTAGCGTATCTATTATGCTTACAGCTATTTTATTTATAACAGTTGGGGGAATCACCTCTTGTATCTATCAATCCTTAGAAATTTCCAAGCAACTAGCAACTGGATCAAATTTTCACGCTGTGATAGATGAAGTACCAATATCTAAGAAGAAGGAAATAGAAGAACATAGATTAGTAAAAAACAGTTATGTTGTGAATCATTTAGGACAAGCGACCATTGGTAGTACAAAGACGGATGAATATTGTGAAATATATTCCTGTAGCGATTCCACAATATTAAACCATATGTTCATGAATATTATTGAGGGAAGTTATCCTGTTAATGATAGTCAGATTTTAATTGACGAGGAATATTTATTAAAGCACAACATACCACTCAATGTTGGGAGTGAGATTTATCTATATAATATCTATTCTGAAGAAACGAGATATATCTTAAGTGGTTATTATCAATCAACGGCAGATAATACAGCTACTAGACCTGCGTTTACAATAAGTAATGATGATAAGGAAACTACTATTTATCTCTTATTAAATAACCCAATCAATATTGAGGGGAAAATAAAGAAAATTATATCAGATGTTCAATTAGTGCCAAACTATCAAGTAAATGAGGCGTTTAATCTAGCAAAAACTCATTTTTTTAATGTTCAAAGCGTGAGTATCATAATTTTTGTTTTCTTAGTAATTTTAAGCTGTGGATTCCTTGCTATCTATAATATTTATTATATAGCTTTAACAGGAGAAATCAAATTTTACGGATTATTAGAAACGTTGGGGACGACAACGAAACAATTAAAAAAGTTAGTATTTTATCAGGTGACTATGATTTATTGTTTTTCCTTCCCTATTGGATTATTACTTGGATATTTCATAGGATGGAAAATAATATCTCCGATATTTATGTCTTTATCTGGGAAAGAGTACATATATTCATTTCATTTTAGCATATTTATTTTTACTGTTCTATTTACATACTTAACAATCATAATATCTGCGATCTTACCAATAAAAAGAATAACAAATATGTCTTGTATTAGCGCATTAAACGAAGAGGGTATAAAAAATTGTAATAATTCAAGAATTCTTATGAAAGATAGAATAAGTCTTTGGTATTTTGCAATCAAAAATTTAAAACGCAATCTAAAGAAAGCTATAATTTCAATAATATCAATTGCCATATCAATTATATTATTTTTATTTACTATGTCGATGGCTAATATTTTGTTAGAAGACTCCAGAGTCCAAACCTATGACTTTTGTATTGATGAATTAAAGGAATTAATCGACATAAAGAAGGAAATACATTTGCTTCTAGAAAGGGATTTAGAAAATATTCAGCAGATACCAGGGATAAAGGCAGTTATACCTATTTATACAAAAAAAATATCTAAAGGGGTAGAGGATATAATAATATACGGTATACCTAATGAAGCAATTGAAAAATTTAAAACTCAGTGGTTTATTGGTAAGTTTGATAAGGAACTTTTTAAAACAGGAACGAACGCAATTATATACAAATATGAAAAAACAAGTGAAAATACAACGTTCGATACAGAAAACAACATAATTGAATTAGATATGTTGAAAAATCCGTACGGTATACAAGCTTTTGAAAAAGGTAATCGGCCGATATTATCCAATTTTACGATACTAAATTTTTATTCTATTTATGATTATGCACTTTATATTCCGTTTGATCAGTTTAACCATGAATTTTCCGATTATCATATTGAATCAATTAATATCCAAGCAGAAAAAGGCTATGAAGATATCATACTTAGACAATTAAAATCTATGTTTGATAGTAATATTCAAATAAGAGATCGAAGAGAACAATTAAGTGAACTTAGTGAGCGTTTAATGGCGCTAAAAGTAACTGGTTACAGTATGAGTGTGATACTAGCCTTTATAGGAATTCTAAATTATTTGAATGTTACAATATGTAGTCTTTATGAAAGAAGACGTGAGTTTGCTCTACTAAATATTGTAGGAATGACACAAAAGCAAATTTTTTTATGTCTATTACTTGAGTGTTTGTATTATGTGATACTTGCGGTAATGATAAGTATTTTATTTGGAACTATTTGTTTCAAAATTATTTACTTAATAATAGGCATGGATGTGAAGATGCAATTTTCTTCAATCATTGGAATGGGACTTATTCTGTTTTTAACTACTATATTCACAAACTTTTTAGTATATTTTAGAATGAAAAAAATCTTACCTATAGAAGCTTTGAGAAGTTGTTAACACTCAGGATTTTTCTGTAGCAGAAATACGTTATGAGAAGAATATAAAGGCGCTATGTATATGTTGCCTCCTATCAAGTAAAAGGGAGTGAATCGTACATAGTGCTTTCTGTTTTTTGTTCCATCCCCTTTTCCAGAATATTTGTTCTTATCATTTCCTGTACTTTTGTGGTATGATACAATAGAAAAGATTAGAGGAGGTGTCGGTATGAAATTTATGCATTTATCGGACTTGCATATTGGAAAAAGAGTAAATGAGTTTTCAATGATAGAAGACCAGACATATATCTTACAAAAGATTTTGGAACTTGCAGATGAGGAAAAACCAGATGCAGTACTGATTGCTGGTGATGTGTACGATAAGAATCTACCGACGATAGAAGGAGTTAATTTGTTAGATGATTTCTTATCAGACTTACATAAACGTAAGATTCCAGTATTTATGATTAGCGGAAATCATGATTCTGCTGAGCGACTTAATTTTGCAAGCCGTATTTTAAGAAATAATGAAGTTTATATAGCAGGTACTTATCAAGGGGAGATCGCGCGATATACATTAAATGATGGACATGGTCCAGTCAATATCTATCTGTTGCCATTTGTAAAGCCTGCCATTGCTTCGGTGTATCACGAGGGAATAGAGTCCTATCATGATGCGGTGAAGGCGATTCTTGCAGCAGCGAAGGTAAATAAAGCGGAGAGAAATATTCTTGTGGCACATCAATTTGTAACCGCAGGGGATATTTCACCAGAGTGCTGTGATTCTGAAAACATATCAGTCGGAGGGCTTGATAATGTCGATGTAAGTGTATTTGATGATTTTGAATATGTTGCATTAGGACACCTTCATGGACCACAGCGAATTGGAAGAGATACGGTTCGTTATGCAGGTTCTCCACTAAAATACTCCTTTTCGGAAGCGAAACAGAAAAAATCTGTAACTATGGTAACGATTGATACCAAGGGGGAGATTAAACAGGAATATATTCCTTTGATTCCATTAAGAGATATGCGTCAGTTAAAAGGGCCAATTGATGAACTTCTGAATCCGAAGAACTACCACAATGGGAATACAAAGGACTATATTCATGCGACATTAACTGATGAAGAGGAAATCTATGATGCAATTGGACGGATTCGTAGTATTTATCCAAATGTAATGCGGATTGAATTTGATAACAGTAAGACAAAGCCAAATGAGACAGCAAAACTGGTAGCTGAGGATGTTATTAGAAAAGACCCTCTTTGTTTATTTGAAGAGTTTTTCAAGAATCAGAATAATGTTTCTATGTCCGACGAGCAGAATGAAATCATGAAAAAACTACTGTTTGAGTAAAGTGAAAGAAATATTGTATAGCGTAAAGAAAGGAGGAGGATTCATGAAGCCGCTTGAGTTAGCAATTAGTGGTTTTGGACCATTTAAAGGTGAAGTTAATGTACCATTTGAAAAGATTGGAGAATCAGGGCTTTTTTTAATCAGTGGTGATACTGGAGCTGGTAAAACGACGATATTTGATGCAATTGCATTTGCATTATTTGGCTGTGCAAGTGGAGAAAATCGAACCACAGATTCTATGCGCAGTGATTATGCTACAGGTGATGATAAGACCTATGTTAAGCTTGTATTTTCCCATAAAGGTAGACGATATGAGGTTGAGAGAAATCCATTATACCAAAGAGCAAAAAAACGTGGGGATGGATTTACAGAGGAAAAGCCAAATGCAACACTGATAAAATGGGATGGTTCTGTGGTAGCAGGCTATCAACCGGTTACGAATGAGATCATGGAGATATTATCCATTGATTATAAGCAGTTTAAGCAGATCGCCATGATTGCGCAGGGTGAGTTTATGAAACTTCTTACGGCAAGCAGTGAGGAACGTGGTGTCATTTTCCGTAAGGTATTTCAAACGGGGAATTATGAAGCAATGCAAAAGAAGTTAAAGTCCATGGCTTCCGAATTAAGGGGGGAGTGTGACCAGCTAGAACGTAGTATGGTTCAGTACCTTTCGGGAATTTTGCTATCTAAAGAAAATGAAGTTTTAGAAGAGTGGAAGCGTAAGCCGGATATTCATAAAATCAATGACTTATTAGAGTTACTAGAGCTTGACTTAGAGGAAGATAAATCGAGATATGATACCTTAGAGGTGGAAAATAAAGAGTTATCAGGTAAGCTTGTTGAGCTAACTACGAAGATTACGCTGGTAGAGGAACAAGAAAAAAAGAAGCAGGAATTAGAGCAAAGAAGACTACTTCTAGAGGATTTAAGAAAGCAATCGGAGCAGATTAAATTAAACCAAATAGATCTTCAAAATGCAAAGAAAGCGTTATATCAGGTAAAACCAGTTGCAGATGCATATCACAAAAGCAGAGTTGAAACTGAAAATTTAGTTAGAGAAATTATAGAGCAGAAAAAACGATTTGATATTGTTTCGGAAGAGACGAAGAAAAAGCAGGCAGAATATCACGAGCATGAGAAAGATAAGGCTCGATTAGAAGAACTTGCAATAGCCATCAATCAGTGTAAAGAAGAATTAGCACAGTTTGAGAATCTAAAACAATTGGAAATAAAGATACAAAGCAATCTTAAGAATCAGGATGCTATTGTATCGAATGAGAAAAAGATTGAAGAACAAGGTAAGTTACTTAAGGGTGATCATAGTGAACTTACGAAGGAGCTTCAAGGATATCTTTCTATTGACCAAGAAATCTTAGAATGTATCCAGATAGGGAAAGATTTAAAGTCAAAGATAACGAAACTAAAAAGTCTTTTAGATGAGCTGAATCGTATTGAATTAGAGTCAAGTAATTTAAAAGTGTTACAACAAGAGTATTTTAAGAAAGAGAATTCTTATCAAACTGCAAATAAAGAGTATCAAACCTTAGAGTTAGCGTATTTTCGTGAACAAGCAGGCTTGCTTGCTATGAATCTGAAAGGCGAAGAACCGTGTCCTGTCTGTGGTTCTACCAAGCATCCAAAGAAAGCGGAATGTAGTAAGGAAGCGCCTACGGAGGCTATGTTAAATCAGGCGAAAGTAAAACTTGAGAGCGAAACGGTTGTACTTAACCAGCAAAGTCTTTCTGTTAGTAATCAAAATACTAAGATTTCTTTGATGTGGGATAACTTATGTGTGGTTTGTGAAGAACTTTTTGAAGAATCGTTTGGCAAAGATAAAATAAAAGATCGTATTACGGAAGAATTATCTCGCAGTGAAGAAGCATTCCTTCAGAAAAACGAAGAATACAGAGTACTTAAGAAAAATCAAGAGAGAAGAGACTGGTGTAATAAACGTACAACAGAAATCTCTGCAGCTCTTGAAGAAAATGTACAGAATATTCAGAACCTTAATCAAGAGAAAATAGCAATTGCTACTGTCCTAGGTCAGATGGAAGGAAGCAGAGAACAGATTTTAGAACGAAGAAAGTATGCTACCAAAGAGGAATGTGAAAACAAACATACTGCCCTTCTATTGGAAAGTAATCAACTTCGCAGTAATCTGGAGCGACTAGAGAAAGAGTTTCATGAATTACGCTCTCAGTGGTCGGCATTAAAGGCTGTTATTGAGGACAATGAAATTAAAGAAGCGAAACAAAAGGTTACGTTAGAGGAAGAAGAGAAAGCTTATCAAAGGAAACTGACAGAAACATCCTTTGATTCTGAAGAAAGCTATCTTGCTTGTCTTTGGACGGAAGATAAAATAGAACAGACACAAAAAATGATCGAAGATTACGAAAAACAGGTATCTGAACAACATTTAATGATAGAAAAGTTGGTTAACGAAATTAAAGAAACAGATTCCGTTGATATTCAGATACTAAAAGATAGCCGTGACGAGATTAACGCTCAAAAATCAGTATGTGAACGTCAGAAAGAGGAAGTAAATCGAAGAATCCGGAATAACGATCAGATTTACAAAGATGCGAAGAAACAACTGGAGGCAAAGGGAGAGATACAAAGAAAGTATCTTAGCATCAATGAACTTTCTAAAACAGCAAATGGTGAACTTACAGGGAAAGTGAAAATAGCTTTTGAACAGTATGTACAAGCCTTTTATTTTGATACTGTCATTGAAGAAGCAAATAAGAGACTTCGTAAGATGACATTTAGCCAGTATACTCTTCACCGTGCAGACAGTGTTAACCTAAGAAGCCAGGGTGGATTAGAAATCTTTGTTCTGGATCATTACACCGGAAAGCAAAGGACTGTAAAGTCTCTTTCAGGAGGCGAGTCATTTAAGGCTGCATTAGCACTTGCTCTTGGTTTATCCGATGTAATTCAAAGTTACGCAGGTGGTATTGAGTTAGATTCGATGTTTATTGATGAAGGCTTTGGTTCCTTAGATTCTGAGTCTTTAGAACAGGCGATTGAAACGTTGATTTCTTTAACTTCTGGAAATAGGTTAGTTGGTATCATCTCGCATGTAACAGAACTAAAAGAGCGAATTGACAAGAAGATTTTGATTCATAAGACGATGGAAGGTAGCTATATCAAATAGTGGTTATTTATCTAAACTATATGTTAAAGCATTCCTATATCTGAAAAACAGGGGTAGAATTTAAAAATATCAGGAGGGATTTTGAATCCCTCCTTTTCTTTGAATTAATCACTATAGGATATATCAAAACTGTAGGCTTTTTGGCATTGTTAAATCTTTCGTATAAAGCTAAAAAGCCATTCTCTCTCTATCCTCGAATTTTCATTATCATTCATATTATTATCATATAATCTACGGGTAGCAACAATTGGTAAGCACTTCAAGACGCTTACCTGCTTAATTCCAGATAATTTGCAATAGTAAGATAAATAGTCCTTAGCAAATTTAGAAAATAGATCTGATACTAAATCTCCTAATAAATATTCAACAACAGGAGAGTTTAAAGTCATGTAGCTCCATGCAACATCTAATATAGGATTTCCTATACAAGCTCCATTCCAGTCTATAACGATATATTCGTTAGCCTCTCCAATTATATTCAAAGGTTGATAATCACCATGACAAAGCTTAAAATCATTAGGGATATCATCTAGCAGATTAAGTAAGGATAATGTAGCCTTCTCACCCAATGTGTCTTTTAATTCAAGGATACGTTTTTTTAAAAATTCATTTTGTGATGGTAGTTCTTCTATTGTTTTCTTATGGATATCATAATGCATTTGTGCAAATTTGTTAGCTAATTCTATATCGTAAACTCCTTTTAAAAGTGGTTCTGCCATTACATTACCATAGATACGTTCATATATTAATGCTTTTTTGCCATTATAATCAATTGATCCAATACACTTTGGGATATTAAGTGAAAATTTATTTAAGAACTGGCCAATATACATCTCATTATTTATTGTATTTTCTTCAATACGTGGCTTATATATTTTTATAACTTCGTTATTTCCCCATTCATATACATTAGATGTGCCACCACTTCCCACTAGTTTGCCTAACATATCCTCCATAAAACACCTCAAAGACCATTATTATTAGTTGATATACTATGAATCTGACATACCTTTTATGTAAATATTATACATTTAATATTACTATATAATCAATGTTTTACTTATGAAAGTTTAAACTAAGTTATTTACAAACAAGTAATGCATGCTTTGCGAATATTTTCTTGTCATAGATTAAAACGAGAACACTCAAATACCTAGGAGCGTAGTCGCTACCTTTCAGGTTTTTAAGTGTTCTCACTTTTTTATAGGAGATTATATTTTATATACAACTGATTTCTTTCACTTGTTTATAAAGAAAGTATACAACATTCGTTTCTTATAACATTAACCTTCTGGACTCTCAATAATAGGCTGAATTTGTTTCCCTTCCATCGCTAACTCAAGAGTCGGAATGATGAGTGAGGTATTAGAAATCATAGAGTTCGGCTTTTTATTAAAATCATCCTGACCAAATGGTACAAAGTATACATTTTTACAGTTTAACATGTAGCCTACATTTTTAAAGTTAATGCCGAGTGCATCATTGGTAGCTAAGGAAATAACGAGTGGTTTTTGATTCCGCAAATGACCTTTCGCAGCCATTAGGACTGGAGTATCGGTGATGCCATTGCAAAATTTAGCGAGGGTGTTACCAGTACATGGAGCAATAATCATGATATCAATCATTCCCTTAGGACCTAGTGGCTCTGCTCCGGCGATTGTTAAGACTGGTTTATTTCCAGTGATTTTTGTAATTTGCTCCATAAAATCAGCTGCTTTACCAAAACGGCTGTCGATGGTTTGAGCATTAAAAGAAAAGATAGGTATTACATTTGCTTGTTCATTCACTATATTTTGAATTTCTTGTATTGTTTTTGCAAAGGTACAAAATGAGCCAGTTAGTGCTACACCAACATTCTTACCTGATAATTTCATAGTTTCACATTCCTTTTTAATCTTTCGAGGAGGCACTGCCGCTAATACAATTAAATAAAGCTGTCACTAAGATCGTAGCAGATGCTTTTGGAGCATAAATTCCAGGAAGCCCAAGGCATAGAGAGGCGTTGATTCCTAATTGATTGCAATAGTCGAAATTTACGCCGCCAGGTTTTGACGATATATCGATAATCACTGCATCTTTTCGTACATAGCTTATCAGTGCAGAATCTAATACCATAGCAGGAATGGTATTAAAGATAAATGGAAAACGATGCAGATGTTTGCTAAGCTCTGAAATTGGAATATTTTCATAACCATAAGCATCTATATAAGCTAATGCTTCTTCCTTGCGTGCGCCAACACTAACTTTTGCGCCCATACCTTTTAATTTGTCTGCTAGAATTTTAGCACAACGACCAAAGCCTAGGACAAGGCACTCGTTTTTGTGTAGGTTGACAGGACTACGCTGAATAGCTTCTGCTATCGTCCCCTCTGCAGTTGCGATGGCATTCGCAATGCTTACAGATTCAATTTCCATAAAGTCATAGAGGCGAATATTTTTTTTATCACAAAATTCTGACATGGATTTATTAAAACAACCTCCGAAGAGAGTATGACCCTCCGTTAAATTCTCCTTAAGCTTATCAAGATTTAAATCAGGTATAGTTTGTTTTGAGACGATATCTACCTGATTTTTGGAGACTGGAATAGGACATATCACAATATTCCCAAAAGATAATGCTTCTTTTAGTGTGGTCGCTTCATATATGGTGTCGCCAAATTCTCCACGGTCCAGACCATAGACCGCCACAGGAAAACCAGCTTCCATAAGTTGTTTTATCATATAATACTGTCTTAAATCTCCGCCAAGAAAGACAATTTTACTTAGCTGTGACATAGAGCTACCTCCTTCTTCTATAATATATGAATGGTCATTCATTCGGTTCCACTTTCTTAAAAAGCAGTATTCTTATGTAGACAAATACTTAATGATTAGGTAACATATAAGCTATAAAGACTTGGCATACCAAGTTAGAGTTTATTTTGTTACATTAAAAGGGAATACCACCATCCTTCTTATGCCGGTACTAATTATATGCATCGTAATTTCGGGATATTATAGATAAAAAGGCTTAGTCTATTGCATCCGAGGATACGATTTTTAGCAACAGCATGAGTTTGGTAATACTAAAACTTTCTAAGAATTATTTTAGTATGCGATGAAGGTTGGTGTAAGGAGTAATAGATTTTTACACCGTGAAGTTATGCTTTGGTTATCAAGCATGAATTTCATAGGAATGGAGGTTAGGATGAACATATTTTTGATAAGACATGGTAGACAAAGTAGTCAGCTATGTAACGTGGATGTAGATCTAGCGGTAGAAGGAAGAGAACAAGCAAAACTTCTGGGGAAGCGGCTTAGTGAATATGGGATTGATTGTCTTTACACCAGTGATTTGCTTCGGGCAAGGGAAACCGCAGAAATTGCAAAGATATATTTAGGTAATGTTGATTATCGTATTAGAACAGAGCTGCGGGAAATCGATTTTGGTCGTATGACTGGAAACAGTGATGAATATAACAATATGGCATTTGCTGATTTTAAAAAGAAACGGATGGAATTATCGGAGGATTTACCGTTCCCTGGTGGAGAATGTGGACAGGATGTAGTCGACCGTGTAAGAGATGTGCTAGAAGAGATGATACATTCTGGAAAACAAAGAATAGCGGTAGTAACTCATGGAGGAGTAATCCGCTCCATTGTTACAGACATCTTAGGTATGCCTCAATCAAAGAAGCTGCTATTTGCGGTATCGCTAGAGAATACCAGTATTACACAGCTTCGATTTGATCGGGATTATCAACGTTTTTATTTGGAACGATTTAATGATTTTACTCACCTAGAGGCAAATAATAATCTATTACGTAGAAATTGGTAGGTTACATACCTGCTAGTCCGTGTGAAAAATCTAGATTGTTCATAATAACTTCTCTAAGGTATCTTCTACTAAGGATGTTTTATAAGAATATCGATTTTTGATATCAGGTACTGCATTATCCATTACATAACCATAGGAGACTAAAGAGAGCATCTCTAGGTCATTATAGTTATCACCGAAGGCCATTGCTTCATCTGGGCTAAGGGATAGATAATCTAATAAATGGCTTAGAGCCGCTCCTTTATTTACGAAAGGGTTAACGAAGTCTAGCCATTGTTCACCTGATATGGTCGCTTTTAACTTATTACCAAAAAGTGAGGTAAAATAGGAAGCAGAATGAGAAATACCATCTACTTCATATACTGAAATTTTTATGATATCTTCTGGTATTTCTTCAAAACTATTGATTACTACTACGTTGTTCTTTACGATATTTTTCATACGATGAACATAGCTATCAGTTTTTGGGAGTAAGTAGGAAGTATTTTGGCCGGAGGCAAGAACTTCGCAACCTTCTCGTTCATATATAGTTTGAAATAGTTCTTTCGCCAATTTTGGCTCCATAACACTTTTATACAAAACCTTATCTTGATACATGACAAGGGAACCATTTTCACATATAAATGCCATATGTTTGGCAACATCTTTAAAATTACGGTATAGATTTGGATATTGACGGCCACTGGCTGCAACAAAGAGAATATCTTTATCATGTAGCTGTTTTATAATAGAGATAGCACGGTCACTAACTTGCTGGCATCCGTTTAGTAGTAGTGTCCCGTCCATATCGCTAGCAATTATTTTTATCATAGGTCCTCCAGTGAAATTTTTCCCCTATTATAACAGGTTACTATGGTAGAAACAAGGTGAGATGTTTGGAATGCATCTACATACTCTTGTTTTTTGAACGAACGCAATACATAAATACAAGGGAATAATAGATACAGTGCATAGTTCTTTTTTATTCATAGCAAGATTTAGAATAAGGAAAAGTTCGTGAAGGTTCTTATTCCTGTTCATAGCAAGAAAAAGTTAGCGGAGCGTACTTTTTCTTGTATAGTATTTACAAAAGTAATACAGACATACAATAATTTTTAGTGTTTCTACTATTGTATATTTGTAAAAGATACTTCATAATAATTCAGTGTTAGTAATTTTCGGAAGAGAAAGCGGAGAGGTTTAGCCATGTTTACTAAAAAAAATCTTATCAAGTTATTGGTTCCACTTGTTATTGAACAGCTGCTTGCAGTAACGGTTGGTATGGCAGATACCATAATGATTGCAAAAAGGGGAGAGGAGGCTGTTTCAGGAATCTCTGCGGTGGATGCAATCTGTGTGCTTTTAATAGGACTGTTCTCAGCCTTAGCAACGGGTGGTGCTGTCGTGGCGGCACAGTTTATTGGGCAAAAAAACAGAGAGAAAGCCAATGAGGCTGCTAACCAGTTAGTGCTATCTGTAGCATTTTTATCGGTTATTTTAATGGTTATTTCTTTGATTGGAAATGAAGCAATTTTACATCTGATTTATGGTAAATTAAGTCCACTGACGATGCAAAATGCGAAAACATATTTTTATATTGTAGCAGTATCATTCCCATTTATTGCGATATATAATGCAGGAGCTGCATTGTTTCGTGCAATGGGGAATTCTAAGATATCTATGATGACATCCCTTTGGATGAATATCATTAATATAGTAGGAAATTCTATCCTCATCTTTGGATTTGGTATGGGAGTAGCAGGAGCAGCTATCTCAACCTTATTATCACGTATGATTGCTGCTATTATAGTTATTTATCGTTTACGGAATCAAGAAAATGCCATATGTATCGAATATAATTTTCGCTTAGGCTACCAACCGGAGATGATTCGGCGAATCCTAAAAATTGGTATTCCAAATGGTTTAGAGAACAGTATTTTTCAGTTTGGTAAGCTTTTGGTAGGCAGTTTGATTGCCACGTATGGTGAGGTTGGAATGACAGCGAATGCTATTGGTAACTCTGTAGCATCGTTTAATTGCATCCCAGGTAGTGCGATTGGATTAGCAATGATTACTGTAGTTGGCCAATGTGTAGGAGCAGGAAAGCTTGATGAAGCAAAGAAGTACACATGGAAGCTTTTAAAATATGCAAGTATTTCAATGTTAGTGCTCAATATCATCGTATTGTTAAGTATCAACCCAATTGTAAATTTATTTGAGGCTCAAGCAGCTACAAAAGAGCTTGCAACGAAGTTACTTATTTATCATTGTATCTGTTGTATTATCATTTGGCCTTCTGCATTTACTCTTCCTAATGCATTAAGAGCTGCAAATGATGTGAAGTATACGATGTTTACTTCCATTTCGTCGATGTGGATTTTCCGCGTTGGTTTTAGTTTTGTATTAGCTCAAACTTTTGGTCTTGGTGTGTTCGGTGTTTGGGTAGCGATGACGATCGACTGGGTATTCCGTGCAATCTTATTCCTTAGTCGTATGATTAGTGGCGGATGGAAAAAACATGCACGAATGGAGCATGCGCGTTAACTAAGTAAAAAAGCATGTTTTAGTGAATAGATACGTGATTAAGTAAATAAATACGTGAATCATAAAATAACTTGAAGGTTCTTTAAATTATAGGATAAGTTAACTAATTTAATCACATAATACCATGGAAATATGTGATGTTAGGAGTGTTATCGGAGTGAAAAAAAGAGCCATAATATTAGTAATCGTAGCTTTTCAGGTATTTTTATGTTCTCATACGAAAGCATATGCTGGTGGGGATGCATTTCGTCTGGAAGATTTAGCGGGGAAAACGGTAATTTTGCATACGAATGATACTCATGGGAGAGTTCAGTTAGGGAAGGATAATAGTGTAGGGTTAACAACGTTAGCTGCTTTAAAGGATGCCTGTATTGCAGCAGGAGCAGAAGTTCTATTGTTTGATGCGGGGGATACCTTTCGTGGTACTACTCTAGCGACTTATAATGAAGGAGAGACGATTGGAAAGTTAATGAATGCTCTTGGTTATGATGCAATGGTGACTGGCAACCATGACTATGAGTATGGAACAAATCGTCTTGTAGATTTAGCAAACAAATTAAATTTTCCTGTTTTGGGTTCAAATGTGATTGACCTGACAACCAATCATTTATTATTTGGAGAACATGTTCTCATTGAGAAAAATGGTGTTACTTATGGAATTTTCGGACTTAGTACGCAAGCAACCATGACGCTCAATGATGCACGTAAGGTAGAACATATTACAATCATGAGCCCGGTTGATTCTGCACGTATGGAGGTTGGTTATTTAAAGAGCGCTGGAGCGGATGTAATTATTGCTCTTGGGCATCTTGGTATAAACGATAAGAGTCGCTTAAATAGTATCGATGTATTATCCAAGGTGGATGGTATTGACTTATTTATCGATGGACACAGTCATAGTACCCTCTTTGAATGTGAGAGTGTCAATCCTCGAAAGAGTACCTTACTTGTAAGTTCAGATCAGTATTTGAATGCTATTGGCGTTGTAGTTGTTGATAAGAATATGAAAATGAAGGCGTACAGTCTGACACAATCGATGCTAGATGACTTAAATGTTCTTACCAAAGAATCGGATGATTTAGAAATCGATGAGAAAAAGGCTCCTTATACGAAAGCAGTAAATGAGATATTACAAAATGCAATAAAGGAATGTAGTCAGGGACTTAGCATGAGAATCGGTTCGAACAATGTTCGGATGTCAGCAATTCCTAATGATAACATATCAATATTAGCAGAAAATACCGCAGTAGAGACGTCCGTTACCACAATGGTTGGTTATCAAGAAAAGGAGCAGCAGCTTACGAGATTTCGTTTGATATTTTCTATAAAGAGGTAGTTCCTTCGTTTACTTTTATAATTCACTTTGATATTATATTAAAAAAGATTAGTACAAGAAAGATTAGTACAAGAAAGATTAGTACAAGAAAGATTAGTACAAGAAAGATTAGTACAAGAAAGATTAGTACAAGAAGATTAGTACAAAAAAGATTAGTACAAGAAAGATTAGTACAAGAAGATTAGTACAAGAAAGATTATTACAAGTAAAATTAATACAAGTGAATTTAGTACAGATAAGGTTAATTTAAAAAGTACGGAATCAGGGATTTGTTAAGCTATAGAAAAGTGGCGAAGTCACTATAACAAATCCCTGTCATTAAGAGGAGGAAATGTTATGCTACAGAGGAGTGAATGGAGTGGAGATTATGGCGACGTAAAGCCAATCGGAAGAACTTATTCTAAGGATGGAATTCGATGGCTTGCTTTATCAGGAAGTGGAATCGAGTTTATCTGCGAGACTGAATTGGTTGAAATCGCAATTGTTTCCGATAGTTCTGTTCATGGACAGAATGGCACCGATTATGCAAGATTTGCGATGTATATCAATGAAGAACTTGTTTTTTGCGATACTTTAAGAGAAGAACAAAAAACAGTTAAAATCTTTGAAAGCATAGAGAAACAGGAGATTACGGTCCGTATTTTAAAGATATCGGAAGCGCCTCATTCCATGATTGGAATAGAAAAAATTATATTACATAGTGATATACCACCTAAGAAAACCGAGGATTTGGCACACAAAATCGAATTTATAGGAGATTCCATCACTTGTGGATATGGTGTTGATGCAGAAAGTGAATTAATACATTTTACAACAGCTACTGAAGATGTGACCAAAGCATATGCTTATCTGACTTCAAAAGCATTAAATAGTGATTATAGTATGGTATCGTATAGTGGTTATGGTATTGTAAGCGGATATACAGAGAATGATAAAAAGGATACGATTCAGATTGTACCAAAATACTATCAAAGTGTAGCCAGATGTTTTGGTACATTTAAAGACCTGCCGTTATTAGAGAATATTCCATGGGATTTTTCTAAGTATATCCCAGAACTTATAGTTATTAACCTTGGTACGAATGATAATACTTATTGTAAGGATAAAACAAAACGTCACGAAGAATATCGAGACGAATATGTGAAATTTCTAAAGGTAGTGAGAGAAAAGAATATGGATGCAACTATATTATGTGCGTTAGGACTGATGGGTGCTAATCTATATCCAATGGTAGAAGAAGCAGTAGCCCTCTATCAAAGTGAAACGAAAGATGATAACATAGTTACCTTTCAGCTAACAGAGCAGGATAAGGCTGATGGCTATGGAGCAGATTGGCATCCAAGTAAAGTAGCACATCAAAAAGCTGCTAAGCAGTTGACAGAAGAGATTAAAAAGATTATGGGTTGGTAATCATTTAGGTATTATGGCATCAGTTATAAAACTTAGTGTAGTGAATAAAAAAATCAGTCATAGAATTTATCCATGACTGATTTTTTTCTAATTAGAGAAACATAAATTATAGCTTTTCTGGCTCGTCGTATTCAACACCAAAAGTTTCAACTGTAACTTTCTTTAATTTCTGCTCTTCCAAAGGACGATCATTGTAATCAACCTTTGTCTCAGCAATCTTGTTCACAATATCCATACCTTCTGTTACTTTACCAAAAGCTGCGTATGCACCATCAAGGTGTGGGGAATTTTTATGCATGATAAAGAACTGAGATCCTGCGGAGTTTGGACGCATGGAACGTGCCATGGATAAAACGCCTTCGGAATGCTTAAGATCATTGATAAATCCATTTTGTGCGAACTCACCGCGGATAGAATAGCCAGGACCACCCATACCGCTTCCTTCTGGACAACCACCCTGAATCATGAAGCCTTTAATTACACGATGGAAGATAAGGCCATCATAATAACCTTTCTTAATTAAAGATACAAAATTGTTTACGGATATTGGTGCGATTTCAGGATAAAGTTCAGCCTTAATCACATCACCGTTTTCCATTTCAAATGTAACAATAGGATTTTTTTCTGCCATGATATTCTCCTTTTAATTTCTTATCAAAGTTCTTCGCTATTATATCATATCTGAGTCGATTCCTCAACCATATAGTTACAGGGTTACCAAGGCTTTCACCTCTATACATAGCAATCCTCAAGTTATGTATATGTAAGAATTGAGAGTTAAAGCATTTCATGAATGTTCCAGTCATTCATGATGAGACATGTCAAGAATATAATGTATCAAAATGATACAAACACATCGTAAAAGTGCACTAATCGTACACTGAAAATTATCGAATAGGTAAATATATATAAATATATTAAACAAAAAAACTATAAATAGGTCAAATTGCACAAATTTATATTGAAATCCATTCTGTTTTAGTATATTATTAGTGTATCAAGTTGGTACAGTGATAACTGAATAAAACAATTAGACAGAAAAGATAAGGAAAAGGTGAGAACACATGTACAAAAAAATGATTGATATTCTAAAAGCCGAACTTGTTCCTGCTTTAGGGTGTACAGAACCGATAGCAATAGCACTTGCCTCAGCAAAAGCCAGAGAGGTGCTTGGTGAGATGCCAGACGAACTTACTGTGGAATGCAGTTCTAATATAATCAAAAATGCCAAGAGTGTAGTCGTCCCTATGACAAAAAACCTAAAAGGCATTGAAGCAGCTGCTATCGTTGGTTTGATTGGCGGTGATGCAAACAAAAAACTGGAAGTGCTAACTACGGTAACAGAAGAGGATTTAGAAGAAACGAAACGTCTTTTAGCAACTGGATTTTGTCAAACAAAATTTCTTCAAACGACAGAGAAATTGCATATTATAGTACGTATGAAAAAAGGGGAGAACTCCTCTTTGGTTGAATTAGTAAAAACACATACAGGGATAGCTCGCATTGAAAAAGATGGCGTTGTTACCTTTGAAGAAGAAATTGAAGACTGCGATGATAGTACTGTGGATTACAGTGTCTTAAGTGTAGCGAGTATCTTAGACTTTGCTAATCAGGTAGATATAGAAGAAGTAAGACCAATCTTAGAAAGACAAATCGAATATAACACAAAGATTGCAAAAGAAGGTCTTCGTAATACATATGGTGTCAATGTTGGCTCAACATTATTGGATGTTTACGGTGATGATGTAAAAATCAGAGCAAAGGCGATGCCGGCAGCAGGATCAGATGCAAGAATGAATGGATGTGAACTTCCTGTAATCATCAATTCAGGTAGTGGTAATCAGGGAATGACAGTATCTCTTCCAGTCATTGAATTTGGAAAGATGTTAGATGTAGAGGATGAAAAAATTCTAAGGGCCCTTATAATCAGTAATCTGATTGCAATATACCAAAAATCTGAAATTGGAAGATTATCAGCTTATTGTGGGGCGGTAAGCGCAGCTGCAGGAGCAGGTGCAGGAATTACCTATCTATACGGTGGAAACGAAGAACAAATTAACCAGACTATCATCAATACGCTAGCAAATGTATCAGGAATAGTTTGTGATGGGGCAAAGTCCTCCTGTGCAGCTAAGATTGCGTCTGCAGTAGATGCAGCAATTGTTGCTACAATGATAAGTCTAAAGGGGAAAGGCTTTCTATCTGGCGATGGTATTGTAAAGGATACGATTCAAAAGACGATTGACGGAGTGGTAACTTTAGCAAAGGAGGGAATGCAGGAGACGGACGAAGTAATAGTAAAAATAATGTTAAACTAAGAAGCACAAAGAAAACTAAAATGAAATGTTAGAAAGGGACGAGGTATATGAGAAAATTAAAAAGAGTATTTGGGTTGATTTCATTAGTGGCTATTGTAGTTTCAAGTATGACGGGGTGTGGAAACAAAGGAAAAACAACATCGGGGGATAGTTCTAGTGCAGAAACCATCAAAATAGCTGTAGCAGGACCAATGACTGGCGATAATGCAGAATATGGTATAGGATTTACCAATGCAGCAAAGATGATGGCAGATGAATGGAATAAAAAAGGCGGAGTATTAGGAAAACAGATTAAAATCGTACAGTACGATGATAAAAATTCCTCAGAAGAAGCAGCAACCATTGCTCAAAAGATCGTCAGTGAGGGTGATATTGCAGGTGTTATCGGACATTTCTCTTCTGGTGTATGTTTAACAGCAGCACCAATTTATCAAGAGAATAAATTGGTTGAGATCTCTCCTTCCGCATCTCATCCAGACTATAGTTTAGTGGGTGATTACATATTTAGAAATAATACGGTTATCAGCGCCGAGGCAGCAGCAAGTATTGATATCGCAGTGAATGACCTTGGAAAGAAGAAAATTGGTATTATTTCTATTAAGACAGACTGGGGAACAAACACGTCAAAGATTATCAAAGAGTTAGTTGAAAAACTTGGTATAGATGGTGTTTCTATCGTAGCACATGAAGAAGTAGTAGAAGGGTCTGATGACTATAGCCCAGCAATCACAAAATTAAATCAGGCAGGAGCCGATGTAGTAATCTGCGCTGGTATGTACAATCTTGTAGCTCCTGTTGCAAAGCAATATAAGCAGATTAATCCTGATATTAAGGTAGTTGGTTTCTCTAATTCATATAGCCAACAATTAATCGAACTTGGCGGCTTAGCAATAGAAGGTGTATGTTTCCCAGTTATCTTCTTCTCTGAATCTAAGGATGAAAAGATAAAAAACTATGTTAGTGCTTTTGAAAAAGAATTTGGTAACAAACCAAGTGCTTTAACTTCACAAGCTTATGACTCCGTTGGTATGTTATTATCTGCAATTGAAAAAGCAGGTTCCACAGATAAAGAAGCTGTTCGAAATGCATTAGCAGAGGTAGATTATGAAGGTGTAACAGGTCAGACGAAGTTTGATGAAAATGGTAATGTAAATAAGCAATTTGTTAAAGTAACAATTCAAGGTGGAAAATTTGTAAAGATGAACTAGGCTAGATAGACAAGAAAGGGGGGCTGGCAAAAAGGAATAGTTTGTTATATACCTATGGTTTTGCTAAGCCCCATAAAGGTGAATAAATGATTGGACAACAGATATTTAATGGCCTAACGCTTGGAATGTGTTATGCACTGCTCGCAGTTGGTTATTCCTTAGTATTTGGCATATTGCGTCTGGTAAACTTTTCTCACGGTTCCATATATGCCTTTGGTGCTCACACGGCTCTTTTGCTTGTCAGTATGAATTTAGGAATAGTTCCAGCAGTTTTACTTAGTTTGGTATTCACCGGATTATTAGGCGTATTAATTGATAAAACTGCGCTCGAACCTTTGCGTAAAAAGAATTCAATTCCAATAGCGTCCCTTATCACAACAATTGGTATTTCTAATATAATTCAGAATTTATTAACTGTTTTTTTTGGTAGTGAGAAAAAAGCTTTCCCAGCACTTTTTAATTTCGGTGTTATTTCTATCGGAAATATTCAAATTACATGGACACAGATTTGCATCTGCATCGTATCCTTAGGACTGATGTTACTTCTTGTTCTTGTAGTAAAGAAGACTAAGATTGGGCTTGCGATGCGTGGCTGTGAGCAAAATCCAAAAGCAGCTAATCTTATGGGTGTTAATGTTAATTTTGTAATTTCATTTACTTTCTTTCTCGGTGGAGTTTCTGCAGCGATAGCAGGGGCCTTAATCAGTGGGTATTACCAGATTGTATATCCTAACATGGGATATATGGCAGGATTAAAAGCGTTTGCAGCAGCAGTACTTGGTGGTATCGGTAGCATTCCGGGAGCATTAGTTGGTGGTTTGTTAGTAGGTGTATCTGAGAGTATGGCAGCAACTTTCCTTGGTTCTACCTATAGAGACTGTATGGCGTTTGTTATTTTAATTATTGTGCTAATTGTAAGACCTAACGGCTTATTTGGCAAGAAAGGTATAACAAAGGTATAAGGGCATGAATGGAAAAGAACGCAAAGAAAACAAAAGTCAGTCAGTAAAGAAAAATTTTGTTTATTACATAGAATATAATGTGAATCTTTATAAAGTTCCGCTTGCTATCCTTTGTGGAGTATTACTCTTAGTGTTTCCAAAGATAATCTCGGACCGTTATATTTTAACGATTTCTGTAAAAATTGGTATCTATATCATGTTGGCGCTAGGCCTTAATATCTTGGTTGGATACACAGGATTAGTATCCTTAGGACATGCAGGTTTCGTAGCAATTGGAGCCTATACAGCATCACTTTTGGCAACCAAATTAGGATTTGGATTTTTCCTATCCATCCTCGTTGGTATGGTAGTAGCAGCATTAGCGGGACTTTTGCTTGGATTACCAACGTTACGATTATCAGGAACGTATCTTTCCATTGTAACACTGGGGTTTGGTGAAATTGTTAAAACCATTGCAATGAACTGGGATTCAGTAACGAATGGTACTCTTGGTGTTAAGAATATCCCTAGTCCCAAGCTTTTCGGGATTAAGTTAACCATTGCAAATCACGGACTTTATTATTTAATGTTAGCAATGCTACTCATCGTTACAGTATTTTGCTATTTAGTTTATAAATCACGTACTGGTAGAGCATTCTTAGCAATCAAAACGGATGAAATGGCCGGTACTATGATGGGGATTAACGTTACCTATTATAAGGTATTAGCATTTGTGTTATCCGCTGTGATTAGTGCTGTAGCAGGTGCTTTATATGCAACATTAATTGGATATATTGATCCGAATACATTTACATTTGATGTTTCAACCTTAATTTTAAGTATTGTGATCTTAGGTGGTATGGGGACGATACGAGGCATGTTTGTAGGTGCTTTGATATTAATCTCTTTTCCTGAAGTATCAAGATCTTTAATGGATTACCGTTTCGTAGTATATGGACTTATTTTGATTCTTATGATGAGGTTCCGCCCACAAGGTCTACTAGGCTGGCGATCGCAGATTCCATATAGATTATCTAAGAATGTAAAGAAGCAGCTAGAAATAGATGCGAATCAATATCAGGAAAGTAGCAGTCTATAGGTGGAAGGAGGGAAGAAAACATTATGGCTTATTTACAAGTGAATGGCATTACAAAGAGATTTGGAGGTATTGTCGCCGTTGATAAGGTCAGCTTTGAAGTTAACGAAGGAGAAATTGTTAGTATTATCGGACCAAATGGTGCTGGAAAAACAACAATATTCAATATGTTAACTGGTGTCTATACCATAGATGAGGGTGAGATTATATTCGATGGCTGCGCAATCCATAATCATAAACCTCAGGAAGTTGTGAAAGCTGGTATTTCGAGAACTTTCCAAAACATCCGCTTATTCCAGGACCTTCGAGTAGTTGAGAATGTATTAGTTGGCACTCACATTAAGACAAAATATAGTTTTCTTGATTCTGTGTTACGTACGAGAAGATTTCGTGGAGAGGAAGATGAGAAAGTACTGACTGCAATTCGAATTCTTAAGTCCATAGGGCTAGATGATCGCAGGGATGATTATGCGCAGAATCTTCCTTACGGAGACCAAAGAAAATTAGAAATCGCAAGAGCAATAGCAACTGGAGCGAAGGTACTTTTGTTAGACGAACCGGCAGCAGGTATGAATCCACAAGAATCTGCGGAACTTCTTCAGTTTATCAGAAGCTTGCAAAAACAGGGTTATACCATTATTTTAATTGAGCATGATATGAGCGTAGTTATGAATATATCGGACCGTATTTATGTTATTGACCACGGAAAACCAATTGCACATGGTTTACCAAAGGAAATTGCTAATAATGAAAAGGTAATTGAAGCTTACTTAGGAGGTGTTAGTACCGGTGCTTAAAGTAGAAAAGTTACATACCTATTATGGAAATATACACGCTCTTAAGGGGATAGACCTTGAGGTAAACAAGGGAGAAATCGTTTCTCTGATTGGTAGTAACGGTGCTGGAAAGTCAACCTTACTAAGCACTATTACAGGCATCGCAAAGGCACAAAGCGGTACCATTACCTTTAAGGGAAATAACATAACTAATACAGCTCCTTATCATATTACAAAAACGGGAATTAGTATCTCTCCAGAAGGACGTGAAGTATTCCCAAGTTTAACGGTAGAAGAGAACTTGAGACTTGGAGCTTACATTGTAAATGATAAGAAAAAGATAGCAGAAGGTTATGAACGTGTCTATGAGCTATTTCCAAGGCTGAAGGAAAGATATAAACAAAGTGCAGGTACAATGTCTGGTGGTGAGCAGCAGATGTTAGCGATTGGACGTGCTTTAATGAGTAATCCAGAATTGCTTTTATTGGATGAGCCATCTTTAGGACTTGCACCCAACATCGTATTACAGATCTTTGACTTAATAAAATCAATCAACTCACAAGGGGTTACTACCCTATTGATTGAACAAAATGCCAATATGGCACTTAGTGTATCAAATCGTGCTTATGTACTTGAAAATGGTGTGGTATCCATGTCAGGCGATGCCAAAGAAATCGCAGCAGATCCTAGAGTAAGAAAAGCATATTTGGGTCATGCATAACACGAAAGGAAAGGAATGGAGGTAAATATGAAAAAGATTATTAATGAACCAACGAAGGTTGTGTCAGAACTTCTCAAAGGCATGGAGCTAGCACATCCTGAGTTAGTTTATACAGAAAAACTAGAAGTAATTGCAAGAAGAGAAAAGTGCAACAAAGTTGCAGTAATATCAGGTGGTGGTGCAGGACATGAGCCGGCTCATGCAGGATATGTAGGAAAAGGTATGTTAGATGCTGCTATCTCTGGTAATGTATTTTCCTCGCCAAGTCCAGACAGGATTATAGAAGGTATTAAGCAGACAGATGCAGGTAAAGGCGTTTTGATGGTAATCAAGAATTATTCTGGTGATATTATGAACTTCGGACTTGCTAAGGATTTGGCAGAGCTTGAGGACATCGAGGTAGAAAGTGTTGTTGTAAGAGATGATGTCGCTGTTCCGGACAGTACTTATTCCACAGGACGCAGAGGTATAGCAGGGACTGTATTTGTTCATAAGATTGCAGGAGCAAAAGCGGAGAGTGGCGCTGATTTGCAGGAAGTAAAAGCAGCTGCTGAGAAAGCAATCGCAAATATCAGGAGTATGGGAATGGCAATGACTCCTTGTATCTTGCCAGCAGTAGGAAAGCCTGGATTTGTACTTGAAGAAAATGAAATAGAAATCGGTATGGGAATTCACGGAGAACCAGGTGTGGAGCGTACAACTGTAAAGACTGCAAAGGAAGTAGCGAAGATTTTATTAGATAAGATTTTAGTGGATTATGACTTCTCTAACAGCGAAGTGGCTTTATTAGTAAATGGTCTTGGCGGCACACCACTTATGGAGTTATATATTCTCAATAAAGAAGTACAAGAATTATTAGCAGAACAGAATATCAAGGTATATAAGACATTGGTTGGGAACTACATGACAGCACTTGATATGAGCGGATGTTCTATCACTTTAATGAAACTAGATGATGAGCTTAAGGAATTACTGGATGCACCTTGTAATACTCCTGGTCTTACGATTAATTAAGAGGTGAATGCGATGGGATTTCAATTAACAAGTAAAGATTATGCTGATTATATTAGAAAAACCTATGAATTAATTTATTCTAAGGGTGATTATATTACTGCTTTAGACAGCGCAACTGGAGATGGAGATCACTGGACCAATATCAATATGGGCTTTGAAAAATTAGTTGAAGTTGCTGAAGAGTTAGAGCAAAAGAGCGTATTTGAGGAGTTTATGCAGATTGGAACAATTATGATGTCAGTAATCGGTGGTTCTTCCGGTGTACTTTATGGAAGTGCTTATCTGGCTGCGGCTAAGGTATTGAAGGAAAAAGAGTCGATTGGTAATGAAGAATTATGTCAGGTGTTAGATGCAATGTTACAGGCAATTATATCCAGAGGTAATGCACAGAAGGGCTGGAAGACAATGATTGATTGTTTGGCCCCTGCAGTAGAATGTTATCAGGCTTGTATCGCACAGGGACTTGATGAAAAAGTGACAGCAGATCAAGTAAAACAAGCTGCAATTGATGGTGCTGAGAGCACCAGGGATATGGAAGCAGTGAGAGGCAGAGCTACCTATCAGGCAAATAAAGGCGTTGGACATCTTGACCCAGGAGCAGTAACCATGTCTTATCAGATTGCAACTTTAATGGATTTTGTGAAAGAACATTGTGAATAATAGGCTATTAATCTAGGTGATTAAAAATATAAATAGCAAAATTAAAAAAAATACAAAATAAGAAAAGGAGTACATAATTATGATTAAGAATGAAGCAAGTGACAGAGGACAACATATTAAGGATTTACGTGATGCAATTGAACATAGAGCAACATGGTTCTATTACTTAGTGCAAGAAGCGAAAAAAAGAGGTTTAGATTATGATTTTGCAAGTGATGCAATTACTGCCTGTGGTTGTTTTCATGGCGATAGCAAATACACAAAGACAGATGACTTAAAAGCATTTGCACCTGAGTTTGTCAGCGACAATGTATGTAATATCTTTGAGATGGATACAGAAGTTACGGACGATGAATTTAACATTACATTCCACTATTGTCCATTAGTAGCTGCATGGAAGAAATTAACGGATGACGAAGAGGAAATTGCAAAGTTATGTGATATTGCAATGGATGGTGATAGAGGTATTTGTAGCACATTTCCCGATTTCGAGTTTGAGTTAGGGAAAACGATTGCTAAGGGAGATCCAATCTGTGAGGTTTGTTTCCGTAAGAAACAGAAATAAGTTGAGAGGGGTAACTGCGGGAGACTACTTTTGCAGTTCCCCTTTCTTTTGTAAAGAGATACATTAAGGGTTAAACCGAAAAATCGTTGAACAATATCAGTATATTAAAGAAGTACATAAAATTTTATTAGTTAATTATAGAAGTAAGACTCTGCTTGATTTGTCTTTTATAATATGAAATAATAAAATTTGGGAGGTGTAAATAATGTGGTTGGAAACAATTCTTGGATCAATCAAAGAATTTGTGGTTAGATTTTCTGATATTATCTCAAATACTGTTGATTCCGATGTAATTATCGCGGATAATAACCTAAAAATAGTAGGAAGTAAATTTCGATACTTTACTCTATATAATGAAATAGAAGTAGGATCTTTAATATCTGAGGTAATTTCAAAAAAAGAAAAAGTTATAGTAAAGGATAAGGGTGATATTAAATCCTGTAGGCAATGTGAACAATTTCAAGATTGTAAGATGATAGGATTTGTAGGGGTACCAATTTATTATAAGGACTGTGTGGTAGGGGCTATTGCTTTGTTATTACCACAGCACCGGGTAGAGTCTTTGTTTCAGACAATTGATACATCAATAGAGTTTTTAGAAAACATGGCAGAGCTTTTATCTGGTAAGATCGAGTACTATAATCAAAACCAATCTCTTAGCCAAATTATTGTTGAACGTGAAGCAATGATGGATTTACTATCAGACGCTGTTGTATTTACGGATTATTATGGTAATATCCAGCACTGTAATAGCAGATTTAAGAAGCTTTTTACATCGGGTAAAAACGTAAACGGTAAACAGTTACAAGAATTATTGCCACATGCTATCTTTGAAGAATATTTTAGTGAGTACAATGAGTTAAAAAATATAAGAGTATACATATCTTGCGGATCGTATTCGTTCTATGGATTTGTATCTAGTAAACAAGTAATAGTAAATGGAAAAGAATATGGAATCATGTTTGTGTTTGAAACGATGAATCAGGTTCAGAAAAATGTTCAGTTATCAGAGAAAGGTTCTATGGTAACATTAAAATGGGCAGAATGGATTTATCCACGTGATATTATACAAAAATCAAAAGCCTTGGCTGTGACAGGAAAGACAATTTTAATTAGCAGCAAGAATAGAAATCTAAGTGAATTACTTACAAAAGGAATTACCAATTTCTCAGAACGAAGCCTAAACGGTCTTAAAATCCTATTTTGTGATAATATGTACCGAGATTTATTAAATGTTTTTTTATTTGATGAGTTTGGTGAATTAAGAGATGCTAATAATGGGACAATGTTAATCCACGATGTAGAGAACTTACCACTCTATGTTCAGGAACGACTTTTGTATTTTATAAAAACTGGTAATATTAAGTTAAATAACAATACAAGTGTCAAATCTGATGTTCGACTCATCTTTTCTTCCACAGGTGATTTAAGAGAACTCGCCAAGAAGGGGCTGTTTTTAGAAGAGTTATACTATCATATTTCAGAAAATGAAATCATAGTTCCAAATCTGCAAGACGATATGACATTATTTCAACTTTTGGTCAACTCAGGGTTAAGTTATTACGGTAAAATATATCAAAACAATAATGTTTCCTTGGATAAGGAAGTGCTTGAATACCTCTTTCGTTCTAACTTTAAGGAGAATCTCAATCAGTTGGAATCAGTTTTGGAGTCCATTGTAAGAAAGAATGAGAATGAAGTTACGTTAAACGACATCAATGATATGGGGCTTTACATAGAAACAAATCAGAATGATATATCTTTAAGTACTTTTGAAATGGAGAAGATATCAGAATTGTTGAAAACGGGATGTAGTAAATCAGAAATTGCCAGACGCCTTGGAATAGGAAGAGCAACTCTTTATCGAAAGCTTGTAGAATATGGATTATCTGATTAGATAAGATTAGGAAACTTAGATAAATTTAGGAGCCAACGGAAGAATTAATATATGCACTTAATTGTTTCAAATTATAAAAGATGCTTTTGTAAGATAGGTGAGTAATCATCTGTTAAGCAAAAGCTTTTTTATTTTAAAACGCATCAAAAAAAGACATTGCACAAAGTAAAAGTTTTGTTTACAATATGGTAAAAAGAGTAATGTATGATAATGTCGATTTTATAAGTTCCGTCGAATTCTTATTAAATTATTCACCGGAATAAGGTTTGACAGTTGGAAGCATTCTTTAAGAAAGTTTAGCATTTAACATTAGAGGAACCTAAATGAAGGAGGAATAAGAAGTGAATGTAGAAGAATATAAAAAACTTGTTGAAGCCAAGAAAAATAATGGAGAAAACATAGGAGCAGCACATAACGAATTTAACAGAGTATGGGCAAAAGATAGAAAGGGTAAGATGCCATATATGCTTAAGGTATTTTTATTTTCCTTTCTTTATGTAATTGCGATAATGATTTTAATGTTTGTTTTTGACGCAATTTCAGAAGAATATAGTCTATTGTTATTGCTACTTACAGTTATCGCGTCCATCCCTATATTCGTTATATTTATTAAGAAAAATATGAGTAATTTTACTACTTATATTTTATACGATGGCGACTTACATCGCTTGTTATATACGAAGCGAAATCTATCGATAACGTCAGATGTATTACCAATTCAATTACTTGGTGCTGCTTTAGCAATGTCCGGAGCGAATAAAGCGGTAAATAATGCTGCCAATGCGGGAGTAAATATCGAGAAAACAATCAATGAGATGAGCAATGATCCCAATACATGGCGTATTGATAGGATAAAGGAGCTTAAAGTACATAAACATGGATTTAAAGCAAAGGTATTAGTTACAGTGGTCATGACGAATAAAACAAAATCTAAGAAGATAAGTGTAATGGATGATTATATTGATTATCCTTTATTATTAGATACTGTTAAAAATTTAAAGTGAACATCTACATATTTTGATTAAAGATATTTTAAAAGAATACGAAAAGGCCAGGTGATTATGTTGCTTGGTCTTTTTTATATTATAAAATATAATTTATAAGGTCATGCTAGTTTTAATTTTAACGATTTTTTAACATATTAAATATATAAAATTAGGAGACAAAAATGAAAAACTATTATATAATGTAAATTGTTTTGGAAAGGAATATGGAAAATGGATAAGATTGACATACTAAGATCATTAAAAGATATGTTTGATAATGATTCAGAAAAAGAAGAAAAGTACAGTATTGAAACAAAACAAATAGATAAAGCCAATTACTTATCGTTAGTTGCAAACGATAGGAGGACATTTATCCAAACACATCCAGATTATGAAACTTTTTTAAATCTTCTAAGATTTCATAATACGAAAGCCTCGAATTATGTAGCTAATAAATTAAATGAAAATAAGACAAAGTTTTTTGTTGAGTTTACTGATACTGAAAAAGAAAAATTTTTAGATGACACTAGAGATTTATATCGAAGATTAGTTAATGCAAATTCAATGAATGTAGTAATAATTGAAGATATGATAGTTGAATGGGTAAATAATCTATTTTAAATTACTTATTAAGACGAAGTTACTGGAGTACTAGATTCTAATGTTAGTGATAGATAATTACATATAAGGATAATAAGATGACTGCTCCCTTGAAGCAGTCATCTTGTTAAGTTATTCTATTAAATTTCTAAATTTTTCTATGTATTTAAGACAGACATTTCCTTTTTTATTATTGGTTCAACCTTTCCGCTTCCTCTTCAGTATTATATAAAGCAAGCCTTAGCAATACCGCATAATCAATGTTTTTCAATAGATCCTCTTGCTCTGCTATTGATTCGCATTGTATGTCTTTTATACCGTTTACACTTAAATAAAAAAATCTTGCTGCCAATATATATTCTTTTCCTGATTCAAGTTTCATTTTATCTTTTTGGCTGTCACCTATGACACTTTGTGACCTGAAATCAAACGTTGTATTATCAGGAAATTGAAAATAACGAGGATTTAATAAAGTTCTAAGACCTTGAGCATCAGTCATTAAATTCCATTCAACACCTTCCCATGCTGAATAATCATTTTTTATAGTGTTTGAATTGATATACAAACCATAAGTTTCTGATGTTCCTCCATATGATATAGTATAAGAATTAGTTTTTTCACCCTTGATCCATTCTTCTAGATAAAGAGCTTGTCCTCCAATGTCATTACCGAACTCAAAATTCAATTCAGCAAACATATCCCCTGAAAAACTAGCAATAACTTTCTCACGCTCTGTTAACCCTATATTCATTACTGTATTCTTGTTTTTACTTGAGCATCCAATCATCGAAGTACTTAAAAGTGCTAATATGATTAGTACAAACTTATAAAATCGCTTATTCATATAACATCTCATCCTCACTCTAATTAATATTTACTTAGTTTCTACAATTAATCTCTAATCAACACAAAAAATCTACAGTTGTCAAATACTATACTTACTATAAATTGTAACTCATAACCATTTTTAAGGCAACCATGTTTAACATATATTACCACAAAGTAATTATTAATATATTATAATGAGGTTAAAGAATATAAAAGGGTTCGAGGTTTAAGTAGATTATTATAACACTAATGTTTTAAACATTATTCTATACAGGGAGGAAGAGGTAAAAAATTATGAAATATATGACATTTAATTCATCATGTTCTTTTGCAGGATTAGCTAATATGCTGTCATTATATGATGTAGATACCGATGATAAGACAATAGCAAGAAAGATGAGACTACCGTTTTTATTTAGTAAAATAGAGGATAGTTACATCGCTGGGCCAATGTTGCAAGAAGCAAAATGGTTCAATTTATTTTTGAAACCAATCGGGTTTCAGATGTCAGAAAAGGAAGTTGAAGTAGAACAGTTATGTTCTTATCTTTCTAACATAAAATGTGCTATGTTAGGAATTTACATAAAACCAATGATTAAACATGCTGTCATATATACTAGAAAATTAAATGATAAGTACTGTTTCCTAAATAATAAATGGGAGAATTCTGATGAAGAGGAAACTATCATGATGACAGAAGAGGAATTGTTTGAAAGGCTAGATCTAACAACAACGGTGGCTACATTGAGTAGAGTTGAACCAGAAGTCGTAGATATCAAATCATCCATGAAAAATTCAATATCAGTTCTAAATAGTCTACAAAATGATATAAATACATTCTGCAATATAACAAGAAATCCTGAAGAATTAAGAGTAGCCATGAATTTCTTATTTAGACCAATATTACTGGATGGAATAACAATGCTAGAATTAATAAATCAAGATGAAATCTGTAATAAATTAAAATATGTTCAAAAAGAGTTACTTGGTGCTATTAAGGGAACAGAGTCAATTTTATTGAGTAAAAAACTATCTCTACCTATATTAAACAATGCTATAGACGATTATGTTAATTTGATAAAAAAGAATTTAAACTTATGAAAGGATTTTTATTTAAATAAATATTAGAGAAAAATTAGAAATTGATTAACCATATTGACAGTACAATATTATACGGTGTATAGTATTGTCATCGGAATAATATTATAATTAAAAAAGGGAAGAATAAAGAATAATATGATAATAGTAAAAGGAGTTGATATCATGGTTTTTAATACAGGATCCGCACTGTTGGACGCAATTGTGCTGGCTGCGGTTTCTAAGGAACCGGAAGGAACTTATGGATATAAAATAACACAGGATGTAAGGGAAGCAATTGAAATTTCGGAATCTACGCTATACCCGGTACTTCGTAGATTACAAAAAGATGATTGTTTAGAAGTGTATGATATGGAAATTGCGGGAAGAAATCGAAGGTATTATAAAGTAACACCACAAGGACGGATACAGCTTCAGCTGTATTGCTCAGAGTGGAAAAACTATTCCGCAAAGATTAGTAAAATTTTTGAGGGGGTGGCGTAGTTGAACCGAGTTGAATTTTTAAAAGAGTTGGAGGAGTTGCTTCAAGATATTCCAACGGAGGAAAGAATGGAAGCACTCGCGTTCTATGATAGTTATTTTGAAGAAGCAGGGGAGTTGAATGAACCGATAATATTGAGGGAATTAGGTTCGCCAGCAAAGGTTGCAAAAAGTATTAAAATAGACCTTGGTACTATAAAAGAAGAAGAGTCGGGTGAGTATACCGAAAGAGGTTACCAAGATAGCGTTCAAAGTAAAGACAGTATTATGAAATTGAATGAAGTTTCAAATTCAGGATTTGCTAATGGTGATGAGCAGCAAGATTATATAAAGAGCGGGCAAAATACTTCCTATCAGAATCAAGGAAATCAAAATCAGTCCGCTTACAATGGGAATCAAAATGCTGGGTATCAGTATCAAAATGGTAATTATCAAAATCAAAATGCTGACTACCAGTACCGAAATGGAAACTACCAGAATCAAAACGCATCTTATCAAAACCAGAGCATGTATAATCAGAATGGTAGCTATCAAAATCATAGACCTGTTGTCAAAAAGACTGGTATTAATGTGTTTGCTTTAATTTTATTATGTATCTTTGGGTTTCCAATTATAATCCCTCTGATGATAGCTTGCTTCGCAACTGTTTTCGCTTTGGTTGTTGGATTTGGTGGAGCAGGTATCGGATGTATTGTAGCAGGTATTGCGCTATTTGTAACGGGAGTAGCACAAGTATTTGTAATTCCAATGTTAGGAGCTTTATCGGTCGGGGGTGGATTACTATGTTTTGGCATCGGCTTGTTGTTATTTCTAGTAGCTTGCTATTGTGCTAAGATGTTTCCGGTATTGATTCGTGGCCTTTTTGGTCTGTTAAAAGCGCCATTTGGGGGAAGGAGTGTAGTAGCATGAAATCAACAGGAAGAATCGTATTAGGTATAGCCTGCGCTTCCATAGGAATTGGTATAGCCATCCTACTTTTGGGAACATTATTTAGCGGAGGCAGTGTTAGGAATCAGCACAACACATTTTCCTACCAAGATGAAGTAAAAGATGTTACCTCAATTAATCTAGATATTGATTTTGCTAAAGTTCGTATTTTGGAAGGAGATACCTTCCATGTTGATGTAAAAAATACTACGGAAGACGGGCTTCATAGTGAAGTAAGAAATGGTGTTTGGTATCTAGAAGATAAGTTTGATGACCGCTATTCGATGAATTTTTTTGGACTTAGGCTACCTGTTAACTTTAATGGTTTCAGTTTTCGAAGTGAAGTGGATTTGTATCCTACCATTACAATCACATTACCAGAAGGCTTTAAAGCAGATGAATTTAACATTGAATTTGGTGCAGGAGAATTATTAACTGATAATATCGATGCAGAATCCGTGAATATTTCCTTAGGTGCTGGTGATATGACAATAAAAAAACTTACGGTAGAGAAAGATTCTAGATTTTCAGTAGGTGCAGGTTCCATGAAAATAAATCGCTTAACAGCAAAAGATGTAACATTGAAAAGTGGTGTTGGTGAAATCTCCGTTAATGGTGAAATCTACGGTGACAGCGATGTAGACTGTGGTGTGGGTGAAATAAACCTTAATTTAGAAGGCGATGAAAAGGATTATAATTATATAGTTGACTGTGGTATTGGAAGTGTTAAAATAAATAATAGGAATTGGGACTTTACAGCCCATGAAAGTATTTATAACGATAATACCAAAGGAACATTTAAACTTAAATGTGGTATTGGTTCTATTACTCTTAAAATTCGTTAATTCGTTTTTTTATATAAGAGTAGAAAGGGAGGATAATTATGCAAAAAAAATTAGTAAAATCTCGTACTGATAGAAAAATATGTGGAGTATGCGGAGGGATTGCAGAGTACATTAATTTAGACCCTACAGTGGTTCGTATTTTATGGATTATCTTTTCATTTTGGGGAGTTGGTATACTTGCGTATATAGCATGTGCTTTTGTTATGCCGGACTAAACCCATATATAATCTTTTAATAAGAATTAAAATTAATTAGTGAGAAACTAAAATTAATAGGGCTAATTTTGTGTTTAATAGACCAAAATTCAGTCCTTTTTCTTATTCAAGAATCTTATTCCAGAAAAGGATAAAATTGCGAAGAGTGCTTATCTTGTTGAGATTTCTTAATATACGAATATATCCTCTTTACTATTATTTTTATAGGCAATAATATACAAAGGGACATAAAGAATGAACCACTAAGAGTAATGAATTATATTATAGTTCTTCTAATATTTTGCTTAGGAAAAAACTACTACTTCTTGAAGTCTTATTTTTGCTCAATTGCGGGCAGCATTACTTTACAAGCGATATAAATTGTGTTAAAGTGTGAAATAATGATGAAAAAGAAATGTAAATATCGATGGAGGCATTTATGATAAAAGTTATTGATCAATTAACCAATCTCTTTACTACTGCATTTGTAGAGTGTGGCTACGAAGAAAAGTACGGAGTGGTAACGATATCGAATCGCCCGGATCTGTGTCAATATCAATGCAATGGTGCATTAGCAGCAGCAAAGCAATACAAAAAAGCACCAATTATGATCGCAAATGAGATTGTAGAACATTGTAAAGACAATCCAGTATTAAAAGAAATTACAGCAATTATGCCAGGGTTTATTAATTTTTCTGTTAAGGAAGAATTTTTAGTAGATTATCTTCAAAGCATGTCAGTGGATGAACGTCTGGGCTGTGAGGAAGCTAAGAACCCAGATACAATAGTTGTGGATTACGGCGGTCCAAATGTGGCAAAGCCTCTTCACGTTGGACATCTTCGTCCTGCAATTATTGGTGAAAGTATTAAACGTATGATACGCTTTTTAGGACACAATGTAATTGGAGATGCACATCTTGGTGATTGGGGTACTCAAATGGGTCTTATCATCGCTGAGGTTAGAAAGCGTCAACCAAACCTTTCTTATTTTGATGAAAGCTATACTGGGGAATATCCAAGTGAAGCACCATTTACTATCTCTGAGTTAGAGGAAATTTATCCAACTGCGAGTGAATATTCAAAAGAACATCCTGAGTTTCGTGAAGAAGCAAAAGAAGTTGTATTTGAATTACAAAATGGTCACCGTGGATACACGGCTCTTTGGAACCACATAATGACTGTTTCCATGAATGACTTAAAGAAAAATTATGATAACCTTAACGTTCATTTTGATGTATGGAAGAAGGAAAGCGATGCTCAACCTTATATTCCTGGCATGGTAACTTACTTAAAAGAGAATGGATATGCAAAAATCAGCGAGGGTGCTTTGGTAGTGGATGTTAAAGAAGAGACGGATACCAAAGAATTGCCTCCATGTATGATTTTAAAATCTGACGGTGCAAGCTTATATGCTACCACCGATCTTGCGACATTAGTTGAGCGTATGGAATTATTCATGCCTGCATCCGTTATCTATGTCGTAGATAAGCGCCAGGAACTTCATTTTGAATTAGTATTTCGCTGCGTGAAGAAAACAAAATTAGTTCCTAAAGATGTGAATCTGACTTTCCTTGGTTTTGGTACGATGAATGGAAAGGACGGAAAGCCATTTAAGACTAGAGATGGCGGTGTAATGCGTCTTGAACATTTAATGGATAGCATTAATGAAGAAGTTTATAAGAAGATAATGTCCAATCGAGAAATGGAAGAAGAGGAAGCTAGAGAAATTGCTAAAATAGTCGGTTTGGCAGCATTAAAATACGGTGATTTATCTAATCAAGCATCCAAAGATTACATCTTTGATATTGACCGCTTTACTTCCTTTGAAGGAAATACAGGCCCTTATATTCTTTATACTATCGTTCGTATTAAGTCAATTCTTGCAAAGTATCAAGAAGAAAACAAAGCAGTGGATGTTAGCAAGCTTTGCATTAAGTCTGGTAATACAAGAGAATACGGCATAAGTGAAGTAAATCTTATGTTAGAATGTGCGAAGTTCAATGATATGATTGAACATGCTGCATACGAAAATGCGCCACATAAGTTATGTGCTTATGTTTACGATTTGGCGAATGCATTTAGTACGTTCTATCATGAAAATAAAATTATTGCAGAAGAAAACAAAGAGAAACAGCAAGAATGGATTGCTCTTATTAAGTTAGTATTAAGAATTTTATCTACTTGCATCGAATTATTAGGTTTTAGCGCACCAGAAAAAATGTAAGAAATAATCTAAGCGCGCGAAAGGACTGGAAAGTAACGAGCTTTCCAGTCTTTTTTTATCTTCGAGGTATGTGCATATCATGTAGGTATGGCAAGCGAAGGTCTTAGCTTGATAAAGTGTATTCACATTGGCAAGTACCTTAGCTATAAGATAACGGCATGGGAAACCTAGAGTGGCAAAGCTACTTTGTTTAATTTATAGTGAGTAAATAAAAGAAGATTGGAGACTGATTTATGTATAAACTGTTATCTAAACTAGTCATTTATCGTAATATCGGAAAAGACAGTATACTGGTACGTTTAGCAGATATTATAGAACAGTATCAGCGAGGAAATTTAAATAAAGAAGATACGATTGCATCTATCTATACACAGATACATAATTTACTTGATATCGCAACGGAATATGGTTTTAATGATAACTTATGGCATAATTATTTGAGTTATTTACTTGCCTCTGTTGAGAATCCTTTTAGTATGTCTTGTGAGAAAATAGGGGCAAGAGAAGGTACTGTAAATAAGTTTGCTAAAGGGGACTTTGCAATATTTAAAGCATTATTTGATTATGACTTTACTCCATTAGAGGATGAGCTTGGCATTGATTGCTTTAACGTTATTACAGACTATAAAGCAATTGAGAAAAATGGAAAGTGCTACAATCGTAGTGTTAGTGAAAAAGTTCAAGTATTAAGTCGTAAGATTTCAGAAGCAAAGGATGAACATGAAATCTTCCAGATTGTAACGGATTTTTATAAATATTATGGTGTTGGGATGCTTGGGTTAAACAAAGCTTTTCGTATAGGGAAAGACAGTGATGAGTTCCGATTATCACCGATTACGAATACGGAAGAAGTAGTGTTGTCTGATTTGATAGGTTATGAGATTCAAAAGAAAAAATTAGTTGATAACACAAAAGCATTTATCGGAGGGAAAAAGGCAAACAATGTTCTATTGTTTGGAGATAGTGGGACAGGAAAGTCAACTAGTGTTAAGGCTATTCTTAACGAATACTACCCAGAAGGACTTCGTATGATTGAAATCTTTAAGCACCAGTTTAAAGATTTATCAACAGTGATCTCAAAAATTAAGAATCGAAATTATAAATTTATTATTTATATGGATGATTTGTCATTTGAGGAATTTGAAATAGAATATAAGTATTTAAAAGCAGTGATTGAAGGTGGGCTTGAAACAAAACCTGATAATGTTTTAATCTATGCGACCTCAAACCGTAGACATCTTATTAGAGAAACATGGAGTGATCGTTCTGATATGTCAAAAGACGAGTTACATCGTTCTGATACGATGCAAGAAAAACTCTCTTTAGTTGCTAGGTTTGGTATCAGCATCAATTATTCTGCTCCATCTCAAAAAGAGTATTTTATAATTGTTGAAGAGTTAGCGAAAAAATATAATAACTTTGGTTTATCAAAAGAAGATTTAATCCAAAAAGCAAATATGTGGGAGCTTAGTCATGGAGGTTTATCTGGTAGAACAGCCTCCCAGTTTATCACTTATATGCTAAGTCAAGAGCATAACTACGAAGATTAGAATTCGTCATTTTAAAATTAATGATATACAAAATCAGATGATATTTAGCGACTGCAAAGTCGATAAAAAATGAAATTTGTCGCATATAGTTAATAGAATCAAAATAAATACAAAAATGTACTATAATTGCTAAAAGAAGCAATAATTATTTTGACATTGTGATACGTCACTGGTAAAATAGGACTAGATGTATCATAAGGTGAGAGATTTTGCCTTATTATAAATAAAAAGGTAGTGTTTACTACTTGGAAGGTTAGTAGTATTAGTAATAGAAACAAATTGTATTGAAAGTGAGGTTAACCATGGAGGCAAGAATAAGTAAAAATGGAAAACGAATCTTAAGAGGTGCAATGTTTGGAGCTTGTTTTGCGATGACAGTAGCACTTTTTAAAACTTCAGTTACCTATGGAAATGAACTGAAAATAAATGCATTGGTTTCTACAACTCAAGATAAGGATGAAACTTATTATCTTGGTAAAGTAACGGGTGGTGTCAATGTCAGAGTTGGCGCAGGTGCGGATAAAGACCAACTAGTCGTGGCTAATCAGAGTGTGAAATTAAAAAAAGGTACTGAGGTTACCATACTATCCGAAGTAATGGTGGGTAATAAGGCTTGGTATGAAGTTAGGTTTAAATTAGGAAAAGAAGAAGTAGTGGGTTTTGCAACGAGTACATACATTGAGAAGACAAAAAAGACAATTACTCCGACTCCAATGCCAACACTTACTCCAGAACCTACATCAACACCAACACCAGTACCAACTGCAGTACCGACGGTAGAACCTACTGCGACTCCTGCTAAGTCAACGAACGAAGCAGGTGATAACAGTACAGGGAGCATGATTTTATGGATATTTGGCGGAATTTCTATGTTAGCTTTGGGTATTGTGTTAACACTTTCCGTTAGAAAGAAACGAAAAGAAGACTTTGAAGAGGCTAAGGAAGTATCTAAAAAAGTTGATAAACTTAAGAATATGGTGATAACGAAAGATATCGATGAGAAAGATTCTGCCGACGAAAATCCAAAGAAAAAGGCAGCAGGAAAATTCACAAAAGAAGGAAGGCCTACACGCCAACCAATTGCGATTCAGCATACCGCTGAGGTTTATGTTAAGAATTCAAAACTCGGTGATTCAAATAAATTTACAGATGAACTTGCTGTTACAAAAGAGCAAGTAGCTGAGGATTTCTCTGTAATAAAAGAGAGTTTAGAAAAAGACAGTGGTGAAAAAAATGAATTGCGTAAAGCAGTTCAAGCACTTCGTGAGCATGATATTGTAATTCATAAGTATTTTGGTAAAGGGGAAGTCTTCGATAACTCGGATGTTAAACTGATTGAGGTTCGCTTTGGCGGAGATGCCAGATTCCTTAATAAAGAACAGTTGGTTACTAAGAAGTTATTACAGATTACAAATGAGCGTAGAAGATAATCTGTTGAGTAATTCTTAAATTTAAAATAAATGCCATATGATAGGGACAACTACCATATGGCATTTTTAAAAGCATTTAGCGCTATTTGGCTATACTCATTCCCCTGGAAGCTACTGCTTCCTTCTGTTTATTACTTCAAAAACATCTAGTGTTATGAATCCATCCTCCATTACAAATAGAGGAATCCCAATATTCCCGTCATCTTTAACTTTATCAAATAATGAATTTGTATCGCGATATTTTAAAAACTCTTTTAAATGAGTTGTTGCTTGTGTGAATTCTCGATATTCTACAGTAATATCTGCATGATTTTGTAGTACGTTCATAGCCTCGGTGCAGTCCGGGCAAATATTCATTCCATACATAATAACGTTCATTGATGCCTCCATAGAAAGTTTGTTTTATATTATGAGTTAAGCATAGCATATTAATTATCCTTTTAAAAGGAGTTCAGTTAGAGAGTGATTTTTTTAGTTTTATTATTCATCGAATTAAGAATTTCATTAGAGAATCATAACCTCTGCTATGCATAATATATAACAGATATGTAAATAAAGTGAGGAATAATATGATGCAGGAAGGTAAAGGGGAAACTCTGTTAAAACATACAAAGAAAAAGACAGTAACGGACGAAGGTGGAAAACTCGATCTTTTAGAGTGTTCCTATGGATATCCTCAGATTTTAACTAATAAAGAAGATAGCCCACAGGCTAAGGTGAATAAGGATATTACAAGAGTTATGGATCAACGATATCAGAGTAATTGTGAAGAGGCATTGGTTAATGCCTTATATATTGTTGATTTAGTAAGCGTACCAAATGATGGTTTGATAGGACCTTCATGGTTTCCTTTAAAAGCAAGCGTTACTTATCGAGTAACATTTAATCAACATGGTATATTGTCTATCGTTTTTTTAGAATTTCGCTGGTATGGTGGTGCACATCCTATGACGGAGCAATTCTCCATGACCTATAATGTGGAAACGGGGAAACAAATTACAGCTCCGGAAATTTTGGGAGAATCAGAGGATGAGGTTAAGAAACAAATTGCAAGCGGTTTTACGAAACAGTTCGAAAAAGATCCTGATAAGTTTTTTCCAGATTCTATCAAAGATTTAGCCAAGCTTAAGTTTGAGTACCGCTTCTATTTGAAAGGGGATAATATCGTTTTTTATTTTAATCCTTATGAAATTGGACCTTTTGCCTCAGGAATTTTAGAATACTCCATGCCAATTTTAAAGAAAAAACAATGAGTTTTATAGTAAGTATTATAGAAACCATACACTATATTGAAAAACGATTAAGAAAATGATGGATATTGTCTAAATCAAATTTAAGATGGAAAGACTAAAATATGGTATTGACATTCCTATTGTTATGGTGTATTATACAACTAGTACACTAATCAACACATACAAGAGAAATCCTTTGAAAGGAGGCTTTGAATGGAGTTTAATAATAATATGCCTATTTATATGCAAGTAATTCATGAGTTAAAGAAAGAGTTAATTCGTGGTAATCTAGCACTTGGTAGTAAAATGCCTTCCGCTAGGGATTTAGCAATTCAATATCAAATTAATCCAAACACTGCGAATCGTATTTACCGAGAGATGGAACTTCAAGAGCTCTGCTACACAAAGCGAGGTCTAGGAACCTTTGCAACAGAGGATGAGCAAAGACTTATGCGGGTAAGGGAAGAGATGGCCAAGGAGTATATGAGTGCATTTCTTATAGGCATGAGAGATTTGGGTTTACAAGAAGAGGATGTGATTTCTCTCATTAAAAAAGAGTTTGACAATACAAAGGAGCAGGGTTTAAGTTAAAGATTTTCATCTGAAATAATGGGAATCTAAGAAATCATGAAACAAACTTTTAAATGAAAAAGTACATGATTAGAAATGGAGGCTAAGATGTTAGTTAGTAAGGATGTTGTAAAACGGTATATGTCAAAAGTGGCAGTATCGGGTATCTCCATGCAAATGGAGGAAGGAAAAATTTATGCATTACTCGGTCCTAATGGGAGCGGGAAAACAACTTGGATGAAGATGGTAGCAGGTTTGATTAAACCTACCATGGGGTCTATCACATACAATGAATTGCCGATTGGTATAGAAAGCAAAAAGAAAATTGCTTATATGTCCACGGAGCCATTTTTTTATGATTACATGACAGTAAAAGATGTTGGTAAGTATTACGCGGATTTTTTTGAAGATTTTGATATGGCAAAGTATGAACGACTAGTCGCCAAGATGGATTTAAATATGAAAGATAAATCAAAAAACCTTTCCTCTGGTCTTTCTGCAAAGTTAAAGATCGCAGCGACGCTTGCAAGGAAGGCAGAAGTATATTTACTTGATGAACCTTTAAATGGAATTGATATTATAGCGAGAGATCATATCATGAATGCAATATTAGAGGTAGCAAACGAGAAGACGATGATTGTAATATCGAGCCATCTGGTAGATGAATTAGAAAAAATAATAGACAATGCAATCTTTATAAAGAGTGGAGCATTAGTTTTAAATGGTGATGCGGAGACCATTCGAAAAGAACATCAAAAATCTATCGTAGATTTGTATAAGGAAATCTATGCATAAGAGAGGGGAGTAAAAAAATCTATGTTTAAATTAATTAAGTATGAGTTAAGAAAACAATGGTTTTCCAAGCTCTTTATATTGATTGTAATGGGAATATTAGAGCTTTCTTTTTTATTTAATCTGATAAGAGATAATAAGAATTCGTTAGGAATTACAATCGGAATTATGACATTTGTTGCATTCACCGCGATTATGTTTGTATCTTTTGAATGTATTATGACCTATTCCAAAGACTTAAAAACGAAACAAAGTTATATGCTTTTCCTTACACCAAATTCAACTTACAAAATTGTCGGTGCAAAAGTAATAACCTCTGTTGCGCAGATTGGAATTACAGCAGCATTTATGATTGGTGTGGTAATCCTTAATATGTCTGTAGTTATGATACGCTATAAAGAGATTGGGAATACGATAGAATTAATACAGAGACTGATGAGAGAAGTAATGGGATTAGATGTTGATTATGGTCTCATATTAATTGCTATTTTTGCATTTTTACTAGAATGGATAGAAAAAGTAATCATGGGTATGCTAGCGATTACTCTTAGTACCACTTTTTTATCCAACACAAAGGGAAAAGGTATTGTCAGCTTAATTATATTCTTTGTCTTAAATTATATCGTAGGAAGAATTGGAAAATTATTCATGCCAAAGAGCATGCCAATGTTTGATACATTTATGATTGATGCCATCTTTATGGCTTTTGTTATAGCAGCTTTTTACCTTGCGACAGCATGGATGTTGGATAAAAAGGTGAGCGTTTAATATTAGCTATTTTGGATATTTCGGATAAAAATCCGAGGTGTCTGCACAAAAGAAGCCACCACAATTTGATACTATAGAATCAAAAATAGGAGTAACATTACTATATAGTTCACCAGGGAAAGTTACCATATATAAACTTTGTATCTGATGTTTTGATAGAAATTCTGTACCAGCGGGATCACGAAAATAAGGTTTCATTTCCTCAAAGTCCAAAGAATTTTTTGGAGTAAGGCAGATTTCCATAACACCAGCGGTTTCCCACAACTCTATATCGGTATTGCTCTTAATAGCTTCATATAGTTCACGAATCGGAGTTTCTTTCGGATTCATATAAAACCAGTCACCAGTGATGGAAGATTTCTTCTCTGGAACGGCTGGTTTTTTATTTTCTTTTTTACTATCAAACTTGTCATTTTGTTTTTTAAAATTCATTAGAACTCCTATCTGCGTGCTTTAACACGCTTACAACCAAGAAAAAGTACGCTCCTTGCACTTTCCTCGCTTTATTATTGTTCATAGTATACCACAGGTGGAAAGGTTTGAAAACAAGCATGAACATAAGATTCTAAGAAACCAAGTTGTATTTTGGTAGTTATCATAGTAAAATTACGATAAAAAGATGTGGAGGGTATCAATATGGCAATTATAAAACCGTTTTATTGTGTTAGGCCAGAGAAAGAATATGCAAGTCGTGTGGCAGCTTTACCATATGATGTCTATAACAGAGTGGAAGCGAAAGAGGCTGCCCTAAAAGATGAATTATCTTTTTTAAATATAGACCGTCCGGAGACTGGATTTGAGGATTCCGTAGATATGTATGATGAAAGGGTTTACCAAAGAGCAAAAGATTTGTTAATAAAACGAATCAAAGATGGAACTTATCTTGAGGATGAGAAAAAGTATTATTACATATATGAGCTGATAATGAAGGGGCGTTCGCAAACAGGTATTGTCGCTTGTGCTTCTATTGATGACTATCAGAATAATATAATTATGAAGCATGAAAATACAAGAGAAGACAAGGAGCAGGATAGAATTCGTCATGTAGATACCTGTAGTGCTCAAACTGGTCCGATTTTTTTAGCATACCGATCGAATGAAGTAATTCATAATGTTGTGGAGCGTGTAAAAAAAGGAGAAGCGCTATACTCTTTTAGTACAGAGGATGGGATATCACATAATGTTTGGAAAATAGAAGAGGAACTTTCTATAGAAACTATTGAAAAAGCTTTCGGTGGAATTGATAGAATTTATATTGCGGATGGACATCATCGAGCAGCGTCTGCGGCTAAGGTAGGTTTAAAAAGAAGAAAAGAAGCCAAGGAATATGATGGTAGCGAGGAGTTTAATACATTTCTTTCTGTATTATTTCCGGAGGATCAGCTTATGATTATGCCTTATAACAGGGTAGTTGCTAATTTGAATGGCCTTAGTAAAGATGAGTTTCTAAATGCTGTTCGTGAGAATTTTTATGTCAAGAATATGGAAGAAGTTAGAGTGTCTCCGGAGAAAAAAGGTACATTTGGTATGTATCTTCATCATACTTGGTATGAATTGATTGCAAAAGAGACATTATTACAGATAGAAGACCCAGTCGATGCGTTAGATGTGTCATTATTACAAGATTATATATTAAATCCGATTTTAGGGATCAAGGATCCTAGAACAGATCACAGAATTGATTTTATTGGTGGTATTCGTGGTCTTGGCGAGCTAGAAAAACGTGCTACGGAGGATATGACTGTTGCATTTTCCATGTATCCAACCTCTATTCAGGAATTGTTTGCTGTATCAGATGTAGGTAAATTAATGCCTCCGAAATCTACATGGTTTGAACCAAAATTAAGAAGCGGTTTGTTTATACATCGAATTTAAGGAGATACTCACTTCCTGTGATTCTCATGAAATTCTAATCAATTTTTTCCAGTTTTATCATTGAACCAGATATTTGGGTATGTTATATTTTTTCTTAAAGAAGATTAAATTAGGAGGTTCATCGGCATGAGAGATTATTCTATTCAAGGATTGGGAAGTATCTCTGGAGGAGAGTTTATCCGATTAACAGTGGAGGGAATGGGAACTAACCACGGTGATATTACTGCTCAATATCTGTCTATTGAGGGCGTTTTCAAAAGTACAGGAAATGTAAATGCTGGAGAAATTCAATGTGAGGGGGTTGCTGATTTTTTTGGAAACCTTCGCTGCAAAAAAGCGATAATGGAAGGTGTACTAAATCTTAAAGCTTATAGCAAATTAGAAGCTGAGGATATTGTAGGAGAAGGATGTATTAATACAAAGTCAGATATAAATGCCACACGATTAAAGCTATATGGCTGTATAAATGCGAAAAGTATCTACGGAGATCAGATAGAGATAGAAAGTAAAGAAGAGGGCTATTCTACTTTTAAGAAATTCCTTCATAAGATTAATTTATCGGAGCATGGTAAGGGAAGTAATATTGAGTTAATTCAAGCAAACAATATAGTAATAACAGGGGTTTACGCAAAGGAAGTTATTGGTCATGATATCATTATTGGACCATATTGTGAGGTTGAGAAGGTAAATTGTACGGGAACATTAAAAGTACATGAAACTGCTAAGGTAGGTACTATCGTAGGGGCCACACCTAGTGCCTAAGAAGTGAATGTAAAGTTATTAACTGATTAGTGTTAAAACAGCTTGACCGTTTTAATGGCTGTATTGCAAGATAATAGAATTTTAAGGGTATTAGTGAAAGGAGACTAAGTATGTTTAAGAAAAAAGAAATTGTACCTGTAACTCCATATAAAAAGTCAAAAGGAAAGACAGTTGTAAAGGTAATTGTTGCGATTGCAGCAATTCAAGGGATCTTTAAAATCGTTTCATTTTATAAAAATAAAAAAAATGAGAATCAGTCAACTGACGCGGAAACTAAAAAGTATACCGTTTGGATGAATGGGAAGCAAGTTCGTTTAGATGAGGAAGAAGTACGCTCCATTGATATCCAAGCAGTGATGTCAGGAATCGATATAGACCTTACGAAAGCTAAGATTCATGAGGATATGTTCATCTCTGGTAAGGCAATCATGTCTGGTGTATGTATCCGTGTCCCTGAAGATATTAACGTAAAAATGAATTGTAAAACTATACTAGGCGCATGTGCAAATTCTGTTCCAAAATACTTTGATGAAACATTACCAACTGTTTTTGTTGAGGTAGATGGTATCATGAGCGGTATCGCGGTGAAAATAGGAAAAACTGATGAGACTGAGTATGATGAAAGTGATTCGGATAAAAAAGATTCCGATGAAGAAGATTTCGATCAGGTAATTGCAGAATAGAAAACAATCAAAACTTCTTATGAAAAAGGAAAGGAAGATAAAGTTATGATAGTGGAACCAAAAGTAAGAGGCTTTATATGTACAACAGCTCATCCAGAAGGTTGTAAGGAGAGTATAAAAAGACAAATTGAATATGTAAAAAGGCATGGCCAAAAAGAAGGACCAAAGAAAGTATTGATTATCGGTGCTTCTACAGGGTATGGTCTTGCATCACGAATTTCGCTTGCCTATACATACGGAGCCGCTACTCTTGGTGTTATGTATGAAAAGCCTGCAAAAGAGAACAGAACAGCAACTCCTGGTTACTATAATACAGAAGCGTTAGAAGAATTTTTACATCAAGATGGCTATTATGGTGAATCAATCAACGGGGATGCATTCTCAAGAGAAGTGAAAGAGATGACCATAGCAAAGATTAAAGAAGATCTTGGTCAAGTAGATATGGTAATATATAGCCTTGCAGCTCCACGTCGTACAGATGAAGATGGTGTAACTTATTCTTCCGTTCTAAAAACAACCAGTGTTCCTTATACGAATAAGTCTCTGGATTTAAGGAATAATCAGATATCTGAAGTAACGGTACCTGCTGCTACAGAAGAAGAGGAAATTGCTACTGTAAAAGTTATGGGTGGCGAAGACTGGGCGCTATGGATCGATGCGCTAAAAGATGCTGGTGTGTTAAGTGAAGGAGTAATTACAATCGCTTATTCTTATATAGGGCCAAAGCTTACTTATCCGATTTATTATGAAGGAACGATTGGTAAAGCAAAGGAAGACCTATACCAAACATCCGTTTTGTTAAATGAGACATTGAAAGATTTACAAGGGAAAGCTTATATCTCTGTAAATAAGGCATTAGTAACTCAGGCCAGTGCAGCTATTCCTGTGGTACCACTCTATATTAGTATTCTTTATAAGGTTATGAAGGAACAGCAGCTTCATGAGGGTTGTATCGAACAAATGGACCGTTTATTTTTTGAGAACTTAGATCATCTAGAAGAAGAACTAGATGAACAACAGCGTATCAGAATGGATGATTATGAGATGCTTCCAGAAGTTCAAGAGAAGGTCGCTGAGGCTTGGGATTATGTAACTACAGAGAATCTATCTGAATATGCTGATATTAAAGGATACTGGGAAGAATTTTATCATATGTTTGGATTCCATTACGATAATATCGATTATACGAAGGATGTTGAACTTTAAAGGGTATAGTAAAAGTTTCTTCATACGTAAATTTGCGCCTGTGAACCAGAGTTTGTAGGCTATGTAAAGGCAGGATTATTATTATGAAAGTATTATTTTTAGAAGATGAACCTGTGATTCAAGATGTGTTAGCGGAATATATGAGGATGAAAAATTATGATGTAGTGACAGTAAGCGATGGTGAAGCCGCCATCGCTACTCTTTCGAGAGAAGACTTTGATATCGCTGTTCTAGATATTATGGTACCTAAGAAAAATGGCTTATTTGTCCTAGAGTATATTAAAGAACGAGGAATCGATCTTCCTTGTATCATGCTGACTGCACTAGAAGATGAGCAGACACAGTTAAAAGCATTTAATTTATATGCCGATGACTATGTTATAAAGCCGGTTTCTCCGATTATTTTATTAAAGAGAATGGAAACCATTTTACGTAGAGTTTCTAGTTATAAAACCAAACCAATGAATAATAAAGAATTTTATTTACTTGAGGATTCCTATCAGGCATTTTTTCAAGGAGAATCCTTGAATTTAACCTTAAGTGAATTTTTACTTTTGCAGATGCTATGGAAAGAGCCAAATAGAGTATTTACTAGAGAACAAATAATTCTACATATCTTTAATGAAGATTATATTGGTAATGATCGAATTATTGATGCCCATGTGAAAAACTTAAGAAAAAAGTTACCGTTTTACTGTATTCGTACCGTGATTGGAGTAGGTTACCAATTTGATATCGCTCAGTTAGAGAATGGGGTGAAAAGTTGAAGTTATCCAAAAAAACACTGATTTATAGTCTGGCTGTTTCTCTCTTGATGGTTGCTTTATTTATTGGTTATTTTAATGCATTATTACCATCCCTTTATGTTGATTTTAAACAAGACAAAAATTTAGAATCTATCAAAGAGTTGCAGCAAAAATATTGTAAGGAACGTTCCTATGCGAATTTAAAGGTGTTAAACCCAACTAGTACTATTACAATAGAATTTCCGATGGTTGGTAGTACTCTAATTCTTAAGAATAATTTTATGGAAGTAGAAGCTACGATAAAGGATTCAGAACTTCTTGAGATGCTCGATAAGCTGAGAAATTTATCAGATGATTTTTCGAATGAAGATTTTCAAATCTCAGAGGATGAATTAAAAAGTTATCAGGACACTATCTTTGATAAATTAATGCCATCAAAATTAGTGTTAGAGAATTATCCTATTTCAGTTCATGTAAAGTCAACTTCTGATTATCAAGGGCTGATTCAAATATCAAATAAAATGCACCTTATTTCCAAGAAGACTTTTGTTTACGAATCCAATGTTGGAGATGGGCAGACTTATTATACCAGTTATTTTGCGATTTCAAGGTTATCTGATATGATTGTGGTTACTGTTTCCAGTGTAACTACGCCAAGTATGGATGATATTAAGCCTGTGATTGTTCGAAGTCTTCCAATGATACTTGCAATTGTCGTATTACTTTCTATGTTGTTATCGAGTATATTTGCGAAATACATTGTACAGCCGATTCGTAAAGTGACATTTATGGCAGAACATATTATAAATACTAAAAAATTAAAAATGAAACCAATTGTTCTTGGTAATAAGGATGAGATTGCTTATCTAGGGGAAACGATGAAAGAGGTTTACCAAAGACTAGAGGATAATTTCCAAGAGCTTGAGATAAAAAATGCTCGGTTATCGGAAGAAAATAGAAGACAGGAAGTATTTTTAAGAGCTTCCTCCCATCAGTTAAAGACACCGATTCAAGCTGCGCTACTTCTTACCGATGGAATGATAAATGAGGTCGGAAAATACAAAAATACGAAGGAGTATCTACCACAGTTAAAAGGACAAATCTTAAATATGAAGCGGATTGTAGAAGAAATTCTATCTCTTCATCACAACACAAATGAGCTTTCGATGGAAACGGTTGAAATATCTGTGCTATTAAAGAGTATACTTGCCCGCTACGATTGTCAAATCAGTGAAAAAGCGTTAACGGTTGTTACAAAATATGGAGAAGTAATGATGGTATCAAATCAAGAGCTGTTGGAGAAGATATTTGACAATATTATAGCAAATGCAATTAATTATACACCGAGCAATAATAGTATTCGAATTAATGTAACAAAGGAAGAAGTTAGTATTTGCAATGAAGGAACTATGATTGAGCCAGAACTATTGCCACATATTTTTGAACCATTTGTAACAAGTAATGTAAAGGAAAGAGGTCATGGGCTAGGGTTATATATTGTATCCTATTATTCAAAATTGCTTGGTCTAATCGTCAATATTGAGAATACGAAAGAGGGCGTATTGGTTAGAATTATGAATGATAAAAGTTGTTAGTTCGAAATCCTAGATATTACTTTGAAATCCTAGATATTACTATAAAATCCTAGATATTACTTTAAAATCCTAGAATATTAGTATAAAAAATTGATTATTTTCAATATAACATCATTCGATAATGCTCGTTGTTTTGCTTGCTCGACAATGAGCATTATTAGTGTGCCCAGTGGGCAGAATTTCGTGGGAAATAGCAGACTTAAACACTAAAGTTAAACTAACGCTATGCTACATGAAAACATCATCGTATCTTCATACCAAATTCATATCCCTTTGATATAATAAAAGCATCAAAGTTGGCAAAAGGAGGAAACCATGTTAACGATTAAAGACTTAAAAGTTACCTATGGTGAACAGATTGCTTTATCTATAGAGGAACCGATTGTTATCGAAGATGGTGATCGTATTGGAATTATAGGAAGCAATGGAGCTGGTAAATCGACGCTTGTTAAATCGATCTTAGGAGTTACGAAATATGAAGGAACCATTCTTACTAATTTACGACAAGAGGAGATATCTGTACATTTACAACAAAACAATTATGTAAATACAATGCCAGTGAAATATATAATTGAGATGGTGTTATCTGTTAATATAAAGAAAGATAAAAAACTACAAGATTTAATCTCTTATTTTCAATTTGAGGGGTGTCTTAACAAGCGATATGCTCATCTTTCTGGAGGTGAGAAGCAAAGATTAACGATAATATTAGTACTTCGAAAGGATACACCGCTTGTATTTCTTGATGAAGTAACTTCTGGTCTTGATTTTGAAACCAGACAGAAACTTATGCAAGGACTTAATAAGTGGTACGAAGGAAAAAAAACAACGTTATGTATAGTATCGCATTATTATGAGGAATTGGAGCAATTGGCTAATAAGTTATTAATCTTAGAAAAAGGGCGCGTAATGGCTTATGGCACGAGGGAGGAGCTATTTCATAAATATTGTGGAAAGACCCTCTATATCCTTGAAAATAACGAAAAGAATCAAGAATATAAGAAACAGTATAAGAGTGTTCTAGCTCCAGAACACCTTATAGCTCTTACTTGTGACACAGAAGAAGAGGAGCGAAATTTAACAAATCTCCTAATTCACGCAAATGTTGATTTTAAACGAAGTAATAGTGATATTGAGATTTTATCAATAAATGCTAAGGCGAAAGAATTTGCAGGAGCGGAAGGGGGAGTCCTAATTGAAAACGTTATTGCCTAATAAGAGAATGATTCTCTATGAGTTACGTAATGTAAAAGGGAATTTCTTTACTTTATTCTTTGGTATTGCATTTCCAATCGTATTTTCCATATTAATGCCAAGTATTATTATGAGAGATCTTCCAGAAAGCGAGCAATCAAAGGCTATCGTTTCAGTATTTGTCACAATGAGTATGGTAATACCGATGGCAGTTATGCTACTTGGATATGCTGCAAACTATTCGCAAGAAGTAGAAAATGAGGTTCCGCTTCGCCTTGACCTATTCGGTATTCAACCAAAGAAATTATTTGCAGCGAAGTTGATTGCACATTTGATATTTATTACAATAACATTCATGATCTATACCCTGGTTGACTTTATTGTACTTGATATTCCAATACCTGCCGCTCGTGTGATAATAATCTGGCTTTCCTGTTTGTATTTGTTAGCGATTATATTCTTTATGATGGCCCATGGGATCACATCCATACTGAAAAAATTCGGAACAACTTATGGTGTTATCATGTTCATGTATTTTGCATTTATGATATTATGCGGTATGATGGGATTGACAGTAGAACAGTTACCAAAGGGTTTAAAAAGTATTGCATTATTATTACCGATGTCTTATATCAGTAAAGATTTTGTGGGCATATGGGAAGGCGGAAGTTATAATTACGCCCCTCTAATTCAGTCCTTTATCTTTTTTGCTGCCATTGCAGGTATCTTAGTATTACTTGGTATTAGAAAGAGTAATCGTACGAAAGGAATTTATCAGAAGATGGAATAAATTATAAAGAATCCTCCGTAAGATGAGTACTTACGAAGGATTCTTTTTTTAGTTTGCGCGTCTTCCGAATTGATGGCATTGAGACACAATGCATCCATATTCAAATCTAATGTATAAAGAGCTAGTGTAAAATATTTGTATTAAATAAATAAAATAATAGAAGGTTCCTGTTTATATTTAAGCGACCAAACCAAAATAATATATAAAGTGAGGATTCTTCTATGATAAAGAGTATACAACGATTTAAGAAATTGGAAGGTGTATTTTTTGACACCACATTTTTTATACGTTATAATAAGATATTATTATAGAATATATGTTTAAGAACATGCTAACCAAATAGAGATAGTAAATATATTAGAGGATTATGTAATGTTTATTGAAACAAAACGTTTGATAATAAGGGATTTCCTAGAAGAGGATGTATTGGAAGCTTATCAATATCTTAGGGATGAGCGAGTTATGAAGTTTGTGGAACCTATTTTTAGTGTAGAACAAGCAAGGGAGTTTGTTTTAACATATGGATGTGAAAAAAATATGGTTTTTGCACTAATGGAAAAGGAATCTAAAAAATTAATTGGACATGTGATATTTCATCCTTATGACAGCCAAGATGAATATGAAATTGGATGGATTTTAAACAGTGATTTTTGGGGAAAAGGATATGCTGCTGAGGCGAGTGAAGCATTAATAGGGCATGCATTTGAAAATTTGAATGTGAACCGAATTGTAGCAGAAACCGTGGATAGAAATGTGTATGCTCTGTCAATCATTCAAAAACTAGGTATGCAAGAGAATAGGATGAGATCAGGAACGTTTTTGAAGTTATTTGAAATTAATAAAGTTGAAGTTAATAAATTTGAAATTAATAAAGCTGAAGGGGAAAAAGATGAAACTACTATTTAAACAAAGATTTTTTTCATGGTTTGACAGCTATGACATTTATAATGAATTTGGTGAAACCGTTTATACGGTAAAAGGTGTTCTCTCTTGGGGACACTGTCTAAAAATATATGATTCCGCAAATCGAGAGGTCGGAATGTTAAAAGAACAGGTTTTGACTTTTCTGCCGAAATTTCATATGTTTTTATATGGAAATGAAATTGGTACTATAAATAAAGAATTTACTTTTTTCCGACCTAAATTTTATCTTAACTGTAATGGTTGGGAGGTAGAGGGAGATTTATTTGAATGGGACTATTCAGTTAAGGATGGTTCACAGCTTATTATGACAGCATCAAAAAAGCTTTGGAATCTTACTGATACGTATGAAATAGATGTTATACAACCAGAAAATGCGCTTGTTGCTTTGATGATTGTACTTGCAATAGATGCTGCTAAATGTGGAAAAAATTAAGATTATTTTTATAACACAGTGAGAGGAGGAAATTTTCATTAATGATGAAGATTTCCTCCTTCTCGATTTAAAACAAATTCCCTTCAATAAAAATACATAATTGCATAGAGGAAAATTCAAAGATTTTTACAGCTTCCACATCAATCGCATGTTGTGGAAACTTATCACCACTTAACATCTGTGCATACTACTAAAAATGCCTCCAATGAAGGAGAGAGCCATTTATCACTATGGTGTACAACCTGAATGAACAATTCTAAATTTTTCCCTTTCCAATCGATCATAGAAAGTTGATTGGATGCTATTTCCTCATCTACGGCATATAAAGGTAAAACTGCTATTCCAAAGCCCAGTACAGCAAATTGCTTAAGATCAGAAATGCTTGCTGTTTCCAACATAATTCTAAATGACTCATTTGCTTCTTCCATAACCGCCTGAAAGATATTCTTCCAGCAACTGCTGTGCGATATTAAAAGCATGGGGTGACTTGATACATCGTGGGGAAGTATATTTCCCACGCCATCTAAAGGGTGATTAGGTGAAACAAAAAGACCCAATGATTCTTCCTGATATATTTTAACTGTTAGCTCAGGGACGTGCCATGGCTTGTCCAATAACACTGCTACATCAATTAGATTTTCTTTCAACCACAATTCCAATTCATCCGATGAACCGATTTTTATATGAAATTCAACCTCTGGATACCGTTTGCGATATTCGTCTAACAGTTTAGGCAATTTAACAGAGCAAACGGATTCATTCACTCCAATCGTTAAAATTCCATGTGGAGACTTTAATAAAGATAGAGAACCTTTTGCCTTTTCCCATGAAAAGAGAAGTTGTCTTGCATCTACGAGGAATTGTTCGCCTTCGGGTGTAAGGCAGACCTTTTTGCCTAATCTATCAAATAATTTTACACCCAATTCTTTCTCCAAAAGTTGTATTTGGGATGTAATGGATGATTGAGCGTATCCAAGCTGGTCTGCCGCCTTCGTGAAGTTATGCAGTGTAGCGACAGTCACAAATGCTATAATTAAACGTATGTCCATAATATGAAACCTTCCATCTGATTTATTGATTGTATCAATAGAAACAATTAATTTTACCGATTATATAAATCGTGTTACCATGATATCACATATTGAAAGTAAAAAACAATGCTTAGTTTTTTGAGTTGTGATTTATGAAATACAAGAATGGGAGGTAGTAATGTGAAAGAAATATTTAATCGCAGAAGTATTCGGGAATTCAAAAACATGCCTGTGGAGAAAGATAAAATAGACAAATTGTTACGAGCAGCTATGCAAGCACCTTCAGCGTTAAATCAACAGCCTTGGGAATTTATTGTATTTGAAAGCAAAACAGCCCTACAGAAACTATCCAAGGCTATGCCAGATGCAAAACCAGTTTATAATTCAGGGTTAACAATGATTTTGGTAGCGAATAGCGAAAAATTTAGATATGAACCAGATTGGGAGTTGGATATGAGTGCAGCAGCCCAAAATATTTTATTGGAAGCTGTTCATTTGGGACTTGGAGCAGTGTGGATGAGTATTACATCTGTGGATTCTGCTATAAATTATGTGCGGGAGATGTATAAACTGCCATCAAATATAAAACCTTTTGCCTTGATTGCTATTGGGTATCCAGATAAGCACAAAAATCAATTTATAGATCGATATAATTCTGAAAAAATCCATTATGAAAAGTGGTAAGACTGTGATTAGCAGAAATACACTTAATAATGTTGGAGCATTCCTCAATGGTATGAAAATTTGAAAAGGAGAAATTTGAAATGTCTAAAAATATTGTTGTAATCAATGGAAGTCCAAGAAAAAACGGTAACTCGGAACTTTTGGTGGATGCGTTTATTGAAGGAGCCAATGGTAGTGGAAATAAAGTCACCATATCGGCCGGTAGAGAGAGTGGTAAAGATTACTACCAAACCTGTAAAAGGTATGGGCGCCCAGATGGGCGCTTTTTATTTCCTTCATTCTATTTGGCTTTTATGGTAATTATATAAAATAAGGTTACCTTTTGCCCTATTTATGATATTTTCCTGTACACTCTACGATATCAATCTCAATCACAGCGGTACCCTTAATCATGTTATCAGGAAGCTCTTTCCCAGCAAATTGTGGCGTGTACTTCTCAACCAGCCTATTCAACACTTCACGTTTATATTCTAGGTCCTCAAGCAGCGAAGCGTTTCCAATAATTACAACACTATTGTACTCAGCCTCAGTGTCACAAGCATTTTCTATATTGTCAGTCAAGAGACCAAACAATTCATCAACCTCAAAGCATACTTTGGAATTTCGATTTACATTATCGATTTTTTGTCCCTTTGGAAGACCATGCATATAAATTTTATTATTGTAGTAAACAAAATGCATAGCAATGACATATGGATAACCATTCTCGTTGATGGTAGCGAATCGTCCAGTATTTGCACGATGAAGTAACTCTTCAATCTGCTCCAACGTTAATTGAAACTTTCTCATTCTATATTGCATAATTCTTCACCCTCCTAATTATGTTAAATTGACTTATATTCAAGATTTATATGTACTTGATATACAAGCAAACATATTATATCATGTAAGTGTACCTGTAAAAAGATACACTTATACGATATATTATGGGGTACACTTATGATTAAGGATGGTTATAATTCTATGATCTATATTCAGGAAAATTCAGATGATCCAATGTATCTTCAGATCTACTATCAGATCAAAGAAGATATTGTACAAGGAAATATTGTACCTGAGGAACGGCTTCCGGGTATTCGCACATTAGCCCAAACACTTGGTATAGCGCGTAATACTGTCAGTCGGGCTTATGCCCAGCTAGCTGTGGAAGGATATGCTGAGTCAAGACATGGTTCAGGATTTTTTGTTCTAGATGTCTCAAACAAAGTTACGGAGAGGAATTATGTAACACAAGATACAGACATTTTATCTGACGAAAGATTGAAACTGAAGCAATCAGTATGTCTATATGATTTTCAATACGGTGGGCTTCCTCATGAACAATTTCCTTTTAAGTTATGGCGAAAATATACCTCTCAAATTCTCTTATCATCACAAAAAGATGTAGTGAATCAATATCCGGATAAGCAGGGTGATCTGTTATTAAGACAAGAAATCAAAAAATACCTACACAGGTCAAGGGGGATGATTTGCCTTGAGGAACAGATTATCATAGGCTCTGGACTACACTATTCGTTAGATATTTTGTGCAAGATTTTGTTTAAAGAAAACAATACGATTGCTATGGAAGAACCCGGCTATAATGGAGCCAGAGATGTATTTATTAACAACAATTATAATTTGTATCCGATCCCAGCCAATAAAGATGGAATTATTCTCTCGTCCATTCATTGTTCTGGTGCATGTGCTGCTTATGTAACACCTTCACATCAATTTCCTTACGGAACCGTGATGCCAATATATCAGCGTAAGGAACTCCTTAATTGGGCAATTGATAACGATGCGTATATCATTGAGGATGATTATGACAGTGAACTCAGATATGATGCTAACCCAGTGCCATCGCTCCATTCCCTAGACATTGACGATCGTACTATCTATATCGGAACTTTTTCAAAGTCCCTTTCTCCTTCCGTGCGGGTGAACTATATGGTGCTACCAGTACGGTTACTCACGAGGTATTATAGTCTATTCCGTTCCTACAATTCTCCTGTATCATGGTTGACGCAACGTGTTTTAGCCGATTATATGAGAGATGGAAACTATGAGCGTCATGTTCGAAAAATGTGCCTCACCTATAAAAGACGGCATGATGTGTTAGTACGGGAGGCAACGAAACTGTTTGGCAGCAAAGTAATCTTATATGGTCGCGGAGCAGGGTTGCATTTCGTTTTGGTGTTCTCAGGTGGTGAAGAACAGGAGTGGCTTATTAATCAGGCGGAAAAAGTTGGGGTCAAAGTATATCCTATGATTCCATTCTGGAATGAGAGGAACGCTTGTCCCAAAAACGTGATATTTTTAGGATACAGCTTACTGAGTGAACAAGAGATACGAAGAGGCATCGCATTGCTACAGTCCGCATGGTTTGGTGTATTACCATAAGATGTATGTATACTTAATAGAAAACATAAAGCCTCTCAATTAGGAGATCATAAAGAACCATGTCGAGCATTTAAAAGATTTAAAGAGCCATGGAAAACTTGTACTTTGTGGGCCTTTCACGGATTATCCCGAAGGAATGGCTGTTTTCTTGGTTGGGGATAAAAAGGAAAAAGAGGCGGCTTTGACTGTTTTTAAAACCGCCTCATCGACTTAAATTATATTATTAGATGTTGATGTACAATCGTCCCTGATTTCTTCTTCAACTAACTCATCCCGAAAAATAAATTTTGCATTACACTTATATCCATAGCAAAAATTTCGATTGGAAGGTTGTATCGTCCAACAATAAGGACAACATACTCCATTTTTCGGGCGTGTTTCAAATACAATATCTTGAGGTGAAGTGAATGGTTCATTTGCAAGTTCTAAGAGATGATTCTGATACTCTTTTTTTAAGTTACGAATTCCTTCACAGTTCTTTCTGTTTTTGCTTTCTTTGTTGCAGAGGAATTGCTCATATATCATATTTAACGAGATTCCGATAGCAACCAGTACCCCACCTGTAAAAGTTTTTTCTGAGTATCCACTCTTTGTTAATATATCAATCACAATTCCTGTAAATATTTGACCTACAAAAGTTAAAAGTGTTAATCGAAATGCTGATAATTTCGGAACAGTTATGTTGCTAAGCAATACGGTGGTAACGCCAAGCATACCTCCTAAATATATCCATAACTCAGGCGTAAACTTATATACTATGAAAGATTGGCTACTTTTTGTGATCGCAATTGTGATTACAACTGCTATTGGGAGTCCCACAACATGGTTTATGAATGAACTCTGCATATCACCAACATGTTGTGACAACTTAGCATTTATTGAACGAGAAAGAACTATTGTAATTCCTGAACAGAAAGATAGCAATATAGCATATAATGCTGTTTCCGCTATATTATCTAACATTACAAGAATACCAAGAAGGGAAAAAACAAACCCGATAATTGATGACTTCCTAAATGCGTGCTTTTTCATACCAAAAAGTCCAAGACAGTCAATCAATAATGAAGCTACTGTCTGACCCAATAGACCTAAAGCTACGATACTTGTCAAACTGATTTTTCCAAATGCAAAGTTATTAAATACGAGTGTCAATATACCAATTGCTCCACCTAAATATAACCAGAGAGGCATATTTTTCTTTAGGGTAATCGTTTTTTTTGTTAATTTGCAAAGTAAGAATGCAAATATAACACCTACGACATGAACAATTATTATTGCATTAAAATTACCATATTGAAGTGCAAGTCTACCGTTGAGTGCAACCATTACAGCTATGACTAATCCAGTAATTAAAGATAGTATATTATACATATTATTACCTCCTTAAATCAATTGTACTAGATAAGTTGACATTCCCATAGGACATATGTCATACTGATTTATAATATATGTTATAATTTGGAGGGTGATAAATGCAGAGTAGTCCTTTGAAAAAAGAGCATCTCAATAAATTAGAAGGATATGGCATAAACAATATGCCCTTGGATGCATGCTTATGTCTGAGGTTTGAAGCTGGAGAAAACATTTTACATGAAGGAATGCCAATTATGTACCTTATGTTTGTTGTTACAGGGAAGGTTAAAATTTGTTCCACAGCGAAAAATGGCAAAGATTTAGTTTTATGCTATTATATTTCCGATGGCATTATAGGCGATTTAGAATTGATGACCAATACCTATGATGCAACAGCCAGTATTATAGCCATAACTGATTTTGAGTGTATCGCATTGCCCTATCAAAAATATGCTATAGATTTAAAAAATAATCTTGCCTTTCTGAAGAGAATTGGGAGTGAACTTTCTAACAAGCTATTGCGAATTTCAAAAAATTATGTATTTACTACCTTGCATTCAGGAGAAGAACGTCTATGCTCCTATATTTTACAAGCATCACATAATGGTATATTTAATGATATACTGACGGATGTATCTTGTTCAATAGGTATGAGTTATAGGCATATGTTTCGCTTGTTGAACCAGCTCTGTACAGATGGGTTATTGGACAAAAGAGACAATGGGTATATCATTGTTGACCGTGAAGAATTGCTTCGAAGAGCGCCAGGGGGATACGACGGCATGATGTGTTGAACAATAGATAAAAAAGGCATTGCATTTGCTACAATCCGCAAGGCTCAGTGTATTACCATAAGAAATGTTACGCTTTGATAAAGTGTCTTCGGCCTCAAGATAAATGACCTAGGAAGCCTAGGTCATTTATCTTGAGGCCGAAGACACCTTTTTTAGTCTAATCAGCTAGTACTAAAGATGGTACCCAGTTATCATCACCAGCTAATACTTTTTCCTTGGTATATTTAAGTGCTTCATAATCTGAGAGCTGCTTAGAAAAAGAAGCTCGTTTTCCTTCAGTGATAGCTTTTGAACCTTCACCAGTACTTTGATATTCTGCATAAAGCATCGTTTTATGAGCTTCTGGTTTATTCCAGTCATGCCAACCTTCCTCACGAATATGCTCCCCAATTTCACAATGTAGAAATACTGTCTTAGCAAAGTTTCGCCAAGGTCTTCCTAAATATATGCTATGTTTTGGGCAATCGCTGGTTAGACGGCAATGAGAAAAGACATATCCATATTCCTGTCCTTCTGCAGTACTTGCTGCAGTTATATAGCCATAGTTCTTCTGTTCTTCTCCTTGTTTTGCAGGAGGAAGATCGTCTGTCTTTTGAGAAAAAATTTCACAGTGATCAAAAAATGAAGTTGCACTTCCAAAGATAAAATCAACATCGCCTCGAATATAACAGTTACGATAATAATGACGACCATTTACTCGTGGTTCAAACTCTTTTGGTCCAGTAAAACCACCAAGTTGGTTTGCTGATGGAGGGAGTGGAGCTGTAAATAAGGTATCTTGACTACCAAGAAGAATACAATTATCAAATACCATTCGGTCTCCATCCACATAAAGTGCAAGTGCTTGTCCTACTTGATGACCATAACCAGAGTTATTTTGAAAAGTGAGATTCTTTGCTGTGAAATCATTAGCATCAATGAATACAGAAGGGGTGCGAAACGTTCCTCTTTTACTGCCATCTTCCATAATCATGTTAGCATAATCATCAAAGGTAAGTATGGTCTCTTCTTTTGATTCACCAATTAAGGTTAAGTTAGGCTGCTTAATGATAAGTTTTTCTTTGTATGTTCCCTTCTTAATAAAAATAGTTACCGGCTCTATAGTTCCTTCTGGAATACTTGAGAGTGCATCAGTAATCGTAGAAAATTCATGTTCTGATGTTTTGTCTTTGGATACGTAAATCGTTCTACTCATTTGTTCTTCTCCTTTATGTAGTGTAAGTAATCTATAAAATGATTAGGTTATTTAAATATATTTGACTTAGATGAGGAAATCTCAATATCCCTGACAATAAATCAAAAGTGACCGTATTGTTTATATAAAAGTACTTTGGTAAATACTAAGTCTTAAATTATAAGAACTCAAAATCGTGCTCTTATAATCTGATTGTCGGTGCAAAAAGGGCACCTTTTGTCAGAAGCATATAAAAGAACTTCGGATGATTTATATTATAGAGACTAAAATCATGTTTCTAAAATCGGATTAGCGGTGCCAAAAGCGCACCTTTTATCAGAAGTTAAAAATCAAACTTCTGATAATTTATATTATAGAAACTAAAAGCATGTTTTTATAATCAGATTAGCGGTGCCAAAACGCACCTTTCATCAGAAGTTTATAAATCAAATTTCTCATAAGACTTATTATAGCATACGGTACAAGAGGATACTATAAACAATTAATGCTCCCATGATATTAAAGGCGATGGAAGTTCACATTTACTTTTGTGGAGAAAAAAGCTATAATACTAACAGAATATGAAACAAGGTAGGTAAAAGAATGCTTAGAGCAACCTTTCAAAATATAGTAGAGAACAGGGATGTTAGAAAAAATCTGATTCTTTTAAAGGAGATGCTTCGTGAAGATGGAAAAAATGATAGTCATAATAGAGAAGCTTTGCTTTATGTGATTGCTGGAAAATATGAGGTATTTCGTGGCTTATTGCAGGATGAAGATGCAAAGGTTAGAAAAAATACAGCATTAATTATGGGGGAATTGGCAGTTCCAGAATTTGCAGAGATTCTTTATGAAGCTTATAATAACGAGACACAACGATTTGTGAAAAGCTCGTATTTATCTGCTTTAATGAACATGGACTATAATGAACTTCTTCCAAAGCTTCGGACAAACTATGAGGCTGTGAAAAGTATTCCATTAACGGACGAGAATAAAAAACATCTGAGTGAGGAGCTTCGATTACTGGAGGAGCTTTTGGTTCAATCAGAAGGAGAAAAAAAGCACACCTTTGTTGGTTATGATAAGGTAAATGAAATGGTTTTACTGTGCAATCGAAACCATATTTATGTGACCATGGAACAACTTGGGAAGATACCCAAGAAGGAATTTACAGCTGGGGTAATGGTAAAGACAAAAGAATTAAGAGAAGTTCTTAAAATACGGACTTACCGAGAGTTACTATTTGCAGTTGATGGAGTTCGAACAGTACCAAATGATGTTACGGAAGCAGCTGGAGTTTTGACAGATGGTAGCTTATATCAATTTTTAGAAGAACGTCACAAAGGAGAAGGACCTTTCTATTTCCGTCTCGAGATAAAAGGAAAGATGGATTTAGAGAAGCGCACTACCTTTGTTAAAAAACTTAGCGTTGAGATAGAGTATTTGAGTGAGCGTAAGCTTCTTAATTCCGTAAATCATTATGAGGTCGAGATTCGCCTTATTGAAAATAAAGAAGGCAAATTTAATGTATTATTGCGCCTTTATACGTTACCAGATGAGCGCTTTATATACCGTAAAGAAGTGATTGGTACCAGTATCCACCCAGCAAATGCAGCACTAACTGCGCAACTTGTGAAACCATACCTTATAGAAGATGCGCAAGTACTTGATCCATTTTGCGGAGTTGGAACAATGTTAATCGAACGTGATTTATGCGTGCGTGCAAAAACAATGTATGGTCTTGATATCTATGGTGAAGCTATAGAGAAGGCGCGTATTAATACGGAGCTTGTAAACCGATGTGGGCTTAAAAATGAAGATGGCGGACATCTCGTGATTAATTATATTAATCGAGATTTCTTTGATTTCAGGCATGATTATTTGTTTGACGAAATCTTTACCAATATGCCTACCGTAGGACGAAGCATGGACGAAGGTGAATTACTCAACTTGTACCAGAAGTTTTTTAGGAGAGCTCATGAACTTTTAGAGGATCAGGGGATAATTGTGTTATATTCACATAACCGTGATTATGTAAGAAAATTTGCAAGTACAAAGCCTTATCGCATTGAGAAAGAGTTTGAGATTTCTATGATGGAGAAGACTTATGTATATGTAATTAGAGTTAGTAGATAGTAGTATCAAAATCTTCAAAATGATTTGATACGCAAGTGTATTAGTGACAAAAGAAAGTAGAGGTTTTTATGTTAAAGATAGGTTCCCACGTCGGGATGAGTGGAAAAGAGGCGTTTTTTGGTTCTGCTAAGGAAGCTCATTCTTATGATGCGAATACATTTATGGTATATACAGGAGCACCACAGAATACGAGAAGAAAAGATATATCAGACCTTCGCTTAGAGGAAGGATTTGAGTTTATGAAACAGCATGGAATTTCCGATATCGTGATTCATGCACCGTATATCATCAATCTTGGTAATTCCGTGAATTTAGATACTTATAGCTTAGCAGTTGATTTTTTAGCAAAAGAAATGGAAAGAACCAAGGCATTTCGCAGTAAGTATTTAGTTCTTCACCCAGGAGCACATGTTGGGGCTGGTGTGGATGCTGGTATTAAACAAATTGTGCAAGGTTTGAATGAAGTTTTAACGAGAGATACAGATCTCTATATCGCACTAGAAACTATGGCTGGAAAAGGCAGCGAAATAGGAAGAAACTTTGAAGAACTAGCTAGAATATATGACGGTGTCAAGTATAATGACCGTTTACGTGTTTGCTTTGATACCTGTCATACCAATGATGCAGGATATGATGTTGTAAATGATTTTGATGGAGTCATAGAACAATTCGATAAACTGATAGGCAAAGAACAAATTGCGGTGTTCCATATCAATGATAGCAAAAATGATAGAGGGGCATCGAAAGATCGTCATGAAAACATTGGATTTGGGACATTAGGCTTTGATGCAATTAGCTATATTGTTCATCATAGTGATTTTATCGAAGTACCAAAGATTCTTGAAACCCCATATGTTAGTCTGCCAAATGAGAAAGAGAAATCCTTACCACCGTACCGATATGAAATTGAAATGTTAAGAAATAGCGTATTTGATCCACAAATCTTAGAGAAAATACAAAATAACCGATAGAAGTTGAATCCACTCCGTTCACTAGATTTCTAATTGAAACTTTTCTTATGTTTCTGGGTTACAATCTAGCTTGGGCGAAATACAGATAAAGAAGCAAAAGGGTGATTACGATTTTTAAAAGGGGTGTCTAACAGTATATAGTAACTGTGCGAAGGGAGATTGGGTATGAGAAGCCAATTATTACAGCGGGGTAATTTATTGGATGAAAAGGGTTGCCTAACGGGTACAGGTTATGCAACCTCCTTGGTAAAAGACTATCGACGAAAGGATATTAAAGCAGGTTCTTTACGAATCAAAGAGTGGGATTATTATTTAATCTATAATGAGGATTTCGGGATTGCGTTAACTCTAGCAGATAATGGCTATATGGGGCTTGTGGGGGCATCCTTTATAGACTTTAAGAATGCGACAGAGAAAACAACAAATATTATAACTCCTTTTCCAATGGGGCGTATGAAGATGCCCGAAAGTTCAGTAAGCGGCGATGTTAGTTACCAAAACAAACGGGTTGAGGTTTCTTTTCAAAACGATGGGAAGGAAAGACATCTTTATCTAAAGATGAAGCATTTTCATAAGGACAAAGATTTTTTTGCTGATGTTACTTTAACAGAAAAGCCAGAGCTAGATTCTATGGTAATTGCGACACCATTTTCTAAGAAGAAAAAAGCATTTTATTATAATCAGAAAATAATCGGTATGCAAGTGAGCGGATGTGTTATTATTGGGGAAAAAACTTATTCTTTCGGAAAAAGCAGCCTAGGGTTATTAGATTGGGGACGTGGGGTCTGGACTTATAATAATGTATGGTACTGGGGTGCTGGTCAGGGACAGGTTGATGGAAAATCATTTGGTTTTAACTTAGGTTATGGTTTTGGTGATACCAAAAATGCAACTGAGAATATGATTTTTTATGAGGGAAAAGCACACAAGTTTGACGATATTGAATTTATAATACCAAAGGATGAATCCGGGAAAGAAGAGTATCTAAAGTCGTGGAAATTTAAGTCGTCTGATCAAAGATTTGAGATGGATTTTACACCAATATTAGATCGAAAGTCACGAACCAGTTTTGCAATTTTATTAAGTGATCAACATCAGGTCTTTGGTAAATTTAATGGGAAAGCTATCCTTGATGATGGAACAGAGATCATGGTTACTGATTTTCTCGGGTTTGCGGAGAAAGTACATAACAAGTGGTAAGTGTGAAGAGAATTTCTAAGGCGTTATAAGACATCGCCCAAGAAATTCTAAAACTTCACGTCCTACTATGCAGTTTTCCGTCATAGATTGCTAGTAAAGTGAAATGTTTGGACATTTGTTAATAATATTAGAAGGGGGAAGGAGCTTTAGATAGGAATGTCTAAGTTGGCTCCTTTTTTATACTATGTATCAGTTAGAAGAAAAAGATATCAATTTAATTAGACCATTTTATGAAAAGTCTACCGATTCAACCATCTACGCATGCTTAGATGGATATATGGGAAAAGCTTTTGTGGATGATAAAGAATCAACGCAGCACACAATTATACTGCAGGGGGATTTTGTATTTCCTTCCAATTTAGGAGCGTTTCATGAAGAAACAGCGGGGAGGATGATAGAAGATTTGCTAACCTACAAGGACAAATATAATATGTTAATTGTTCCTCAAACTACGGAATGGAAAAAGTTCTTTAAAGATAGTGATAAATTTTCCACCATTACTCGATATCATTTACAAAGTCCATCCTTTGAACAATTTGATCCGTTGAAACTAGAGGAGTATTGTAATGGTTTATCAAAGGAATTTACCTTTCGTAGAATCGATGAAACATTATATGAAAAAGTAATGTCAGAAGATTGGTCCAGAGATTTTTGTAGTAATTTTTCCTCTGTAGATGATTTTTTACAACATGGAATTGGCATCCTTGTAATGAAAGGAGAAGAAATATGTTGTGGAGCCTCCTCCTATACGGCATATCGCAAAGGCATTGAAATCGAAATCGTAACAGAAAAAGATTATAGAAATCTTGGACTTGCTACCGCTTGTGGAGCAAAATTAATACAAACTTGTATAAATGAAGGGAAGTTACCTCACTGGGATGCAGCAAATGAAACTTCAGTGCGTCTAGCAATGCGCTTAGGTTATGACTATGTAGGGCCTTACGATACGTACTGCTTTAAGTAGGAGGGATAGACTTATGGTAATCGGAATAAGTGTCGTAGTTTTACTTTTACTCCTAGCAACCTATCAGTTATCTAACGTAATATTAAAACCAAGGGTGAAAACACCGGAGGACATCTTTAAACAGGAAGTAGAGAATGGAAGAATAGTACCGGATATTTATGAAAGTATGGAGAAAACAAAGGTACAGATACCAAGTCGCTACGGATATACTTTATCCGCTGTAGTATTAGAGAATGAATTTACAAAACGTGTTGAAAATAAACATAAAGTTGCGGTATTATGTCATGGATATACTTATGGGAAACTTGGTGCCATCGTCTATGCTCAGATTCTTATGGAGCTTGGGTTTACTGCTATTATTTATGATCATAGGAATCACGGTGAGAGTGGTAAAAAATACACAACCATGGGATACTATGAAAAGTATGATTTAGAAACAGTAGTTGATTGGTGTTTTGTAAATTTCGGAAGAGACATTCGAATTGTAACTCATGGTGAGTCTATGGGTGCAGCCACGGTACTAGATTATCTAAATATCGAAGGCAATGTTGCATTAACGATTGCGGATTGTGGATATTCCGATTTAAGAACTTTGTTACAACATCAGATGAAGACTGTATTTCATATACCGCACGTTATTTTTATGCCATTTGCTATTCTTTGTTTAAGGCTTCGTGCTGGTTTTTATATCAAGGATGTTTCACCAATGGATGGAGTTAAAAAAAGCAAAAACCCTATCTTATTTATACATGGAGATAAAGATACTTATGTACCTTATCAGATGTCAATCCAGATGTTTGAGGAATGTAAGGCACCAAAGAAATTATATTTAGCAAAAGGTGCGATTCATGCAAATTCTGTAGTCGTAGACTACGAACAATATAAGCGCGTTGTCAGAGATTTTATTAATAAGTATTACGATAGTGGGTATTAAAAAGTAAGAAGAGATATAAGAGGAGTGTGAAAAAACACAAGTATTTTTACACAAGAATTGTTTTGCAATTCACTCTACCAATATTGTGTCTGCGACCCAAAGTGTGCAGGTTATGGAAAGGTACGGTTATTTTTATATGGAAAATCAATTTGAAAGAAGCGCATTTATCATTGGGGAAGAAGGGGTAGAAAAACTCCAGCAATCTCATGTAGCAGTATTTGGCGTAGGTGGTGTTGGAGGTTATGTGGTGGAGGCTCTCGTTCGTAGTGGGATTGGAGAGATTACTATTGTAGATAACGATACAATTTGTTTGTCAAATATTAACCGACAGATTATAGCAACTCATGATACCGTAGGTCAATACAAAGTTGATGTAATGGAAAAGCGTATTAAGTCCATTAATCCAAATGCGATTATACATTCGTATCGTAGCTTTTTTCTACCAGAGACTGCAGAGGAGTTTGATTTTGCTTCTTATAATTATGTTGTAGACGCAATCGATACAGTAGCAGGAAAACTTTCTCTTGTAGAGAAAGCTCAAGCAGTGGGGACTCCTATTATGTGTAGTATGGGAGCGGGAAATAAATTAGACCCTACCAAGTTTGAAGTTGCGGATATCTACAAAACTTCTATTTGTCCTCTTGCCAAAGTGATGCGTTATGAGTGTAAGAAGAGAGGAATCAAGAAATTAAAGGTTGTATATTCAAAGGAATTACCTATTACACCAGTAATGCAACCACAAGAACAAACACAAAGACGCTCGACACCAGGAAGTATCGCGTTTGTTCCATCGGCAGCAGGATTAATTATTGCTTCCACAGTTGTAAGAGATTTGTTAGGAAAGTAATAATAAGTTTGAGCTTTAAATTTAGCTTTTCTAAATTAGTATAGAAACGATTTTGAAGGAGGGGTTATTTGACCCTCCTTCTTATTTTTGCACTTTTCCAAAGGTATAGATTTCCTGACTGAAAAAGTCAATTTATCATTTACTAACAGGCTTGTTATTTCATTAAATGATTGATTTTCATATTTCTCTATCATCTTACACCTCACTTCCGATAAATTTAATTGGTTAGGTGTTATCATAATGTATTTAACATCTGATTTCAAGAAAATTAACAGATATTTACTACATAAACATAGGTGGTGTGTTTCTTTCTATTGCATTCAGATGATACCTTAAATCATCGAACTCCACATGGATTCATATTATCTCAAGAATTAAATATCTCATAAAAGAATAAAGTCTTTACAGCTAGTCTAACTATCTCAACAGGTTTACGTATGGAGTAGCCCGGAATCATCATTTACAAAATGATTAACGTATCATTTCACGATATGCAAAAATAACAAAGATATTTTATAATTGCTATACCATTTGTATAAAAATGTAAATTCATCTGGATTTTGATAAAAGAGTATGCTATAATGTATAAAAGAAAGTAAAAAATTACCAATGCGTAGTGCAGTTAGCATAAAATAATAGAAATAGAAATAGAAATAGAAATAGATAGTGGTTAGAAAGATAGAATGATCTATTAATAGTTTAACGTTAAACTATTAACTAACCTATAATAATTAACTTAAATAAAAGGATTATTTCTTCCTACATTCATTAGTAAGATAATTTTAATTGAACAATATAGAGTTTAACGTTAAACCATGAGAGATATTTAATGCAGCGTGCTAGTTTATTCTTACTATAAATTTAAATTAAAAATAAGGGAGGAGGTTGGAGTATTTTATTAAGGGTTATATCAACAATAGAAAAATGTAAAAAAGGGCTACAAAAGAATGGGAGGAACGTACGCTTAAACAAAAAAGGTTCTATGCTTTTAAATAACGAAAGAAGGGAAAATTTTGTTTTTGATTTGAAGAGTTAAGTTAAATTAAGAAGGGAGAAAAAACAATGAAGAAAAAAGTAAGTAAAATTCTAGCGATGCTTCTTACAATTATGTTAATAGTGCAAACAGCTACTACATTTGTAATGGCGAAAGAAATTACATCCAATGCAACAGTTTATATTAAAAATGCTACCACAGGTTCTTATCTTTATGCTTCTGGTTCTAGTGTAAATGCTGGAGGTTTTCAAGAGAAAAACCCATATTACATATGGAGTATAACTAAGAAAACGGACGGTACTTTTTGGATTCAAAACATGGGAACAAACTCGTATTTATGTTTAGAACATGCGAGCGGAAAAGCACTATTAGAGACTACAATATACGAAGTATGGATGAGTAGTAAATGGTACATCGAAGGTAATGCGGATTCTTCTACAATTGATAATATGTGGAAGAGCACAAGAAGTAGTGGAACTGGTGGTTATTTATATACAAACAGTGGAAATTCAGATGTATTCTACGGAACAACAGCGCAACGATGGATTTTTGAAGACTACAGTTCAACTTCCAATATTCCAGAGGATGGTGTTAAAGGTAAATTAACAAATAAAGTTGCAGCAGATGCAATCGTAGTTCCTGCTCCAAACAGCGATGTTTCAAGCATTGGTGCCACGATGCCATATGTACGTTATGATTCCGAATATGCAGTATTAGGTGGTGGCGCAAGGCTTGCAACCTCAACGAATTGGGATTTAACGAATATTGCTAGCCAGGCATCCAATCAATCTTATGTCGTTCTTCCATCGAGCGGTTCTTATGCGGAATGGAGAGTAAATTCTTCTGGTAATGGTGTTGTTATGAGATTTACCTTACCGGATACTCCGAACGGAATGGGACAAAATGGTTCCTTAGACGTATATGTGAATGGCTCCAAAGTAAAAACAGTTAATTTAACCTCGTATTATATGTGGCAATATTTAAATGGTGGTGCAAGTGATACCCCAGGTGGTGGCACTGCATGTTTCGCATTTGATGAAGCACATTTTCGGTTAGATAGATCCTTAGTTCCGGGAGATACAATCCGAATTCAAAGTTCAGGAGCTTATGGTCTTACTTATGGAGTTGATTTCTTAGAAATAGAGGAAACGGGAGGTCCAATACCTCAACCAGCTGGTTCTTATTCCGTAGTAGATTTTGGCGCTGTACCAGACGATGGTATTGATGATTATGCAGCAATTACTGCTTGTGTTGCTGCAGCAAATGCGAATGGCAAAGATGTTTACTTCCCAGCAGGAACCTATCACATCAATCAAATATGGCGTTTAACGGCGTCTAATATGATGATTACTGGTGCTGGAATGTGGTATACCAACATTCAATTTACTAATTCAGCACAGCAGTCTGGTGGTATTTCTGGAAATGGTGATGGTAACACAAAGAATATTGAATTCTGTAATTTGTACATCAACTCCAATCTTCGTTCCCGTTATGGTGAAAATGCAATCTATAAAGGGTTCATGGATGTATTTGATGGTAAATCCTTGTTCCATGATTTGTGGGTAGAGCATTTTGAATGTGGATTCTGGATTGCAGACTATAATGGTGTCTTAGATTACTCAGATGGAATTAAAATTGCAAATTGCCGTATTCGAAACAATCTTGCAGATGGTGTGAACTTCTGTCAAGGAACAAGTAATGCAACAGTGTATAATTGCTCTATCCGAAACAATGGGGATGACGGCCTTGCGATGTGGAATAACAATTTCATGTCAGCGAAGGACTTAAGTAATAATATATTCTGTTATAATACGATTGATTTAAATTGGCGTGCTGGCGGCATAGCAATTTATGGTGGAAACAATCATAAAATTTATAACAATTATATTAGAGACTGTTTTATGTCTTCTGGTATTCATTTAAATACTACATTTCCTGGATATAAGTTTAATAACACACAAAGTATCCAATTTGCTAACAACACAATTATCCGAAGTGGTTGTAGTTATGATACTTGGAGAAGTGAGTATGGCGCAGTTGATTTAACCGGTTCTGTGAAAAACGTAACATTTGATAATACTTATATTTACGATGCACAACATGACGGAATACGTCTTGGAGATAGTGTTAACAATGTTGTTTTCAACAATCTTTATATTTATGGTACTGGTGTTGATGGTAACACCCCGTCCTACTCCTCCTTACCACATCTAGGGGCAGCAATCATGTCCTTTGGAGGAAATCCTTCTGTCACTATTAACGGTATGCATTTAAGAAAGATTGCCTATCTAGATGTTTATTATCTTAACCAGGCAAATGTTGTTCGTAATAATGTGACTAACGAAGGGAATGTGGCATATACGATACCGGCTTATCGTGCAGTTGGTTCCTTACAAACGGATCATGGTAACCATGGTCAGGTACCAACAATTATACCAACAGCTACGCCAACAGCAACACCAATACCAACAGCAAGTCCAAGTGTAACACCGACTCCAACAGCTACACCATCACCAACAGTAACGCCAACACCTTCTGTTCCATATGGTAATCCAGATATGATTGTTACAGATATTACGTGGTCACCAGCAAATCCAACCAATGGCAATCAAGTTACTTTTAGTGCAGTTATTAAAAATATAGGAACTGGGGTAGCGCCACTTGGATCAATTAATGGAGTTCAATTTCAAGTAAATGGTACTAGTGTTTCTTGGTCAGATAATGACAAAACTCAGATTCAACCAGGTCAATCCATTACAGTAACAGCCGTAAGTGGGCCTTCTGGCTCTGCAACATGGGCAGCGAAGACAGGTACCTATACCATTACTGCATGGGTAAACGATGTTAATCGTTATCCTGAGTCTAATACCAATAATAATATGTTAACAAAACCACTTACTGTAACAGAAGGAGCGGTACAACCAACGGTTACACCGACACCTACCCCAACGGGGCAACCTTATGGTAATCCAGATATGGTTGTAACGGATATTACTTGGTCTCCAGCAAGCCCAGTAAGCGGGAATAAGATCACATTTAGTGCAGTTATTAAGAATCAAGGAACCGGAGTAGCTCCAGTAGGGGCAATCAACGGATTACAATTCCAAGTGAATGGTACCTGTGTTTCTTGGTCCGATAACAATACAACTCAGATAATGCCAGGACAGTCAGTGACGGTAACAGCAAATAGTGGTCCAGCTGGCAGTCCAACCTATACTGCTACGGCAGGTACCTTTAATGTTATGGCTTGGGTCAATGATATTAATCGGTATCCAGAATCCAATACAGATAATAACACTTTGACGAAAACGATGACAGTACGTTAGTGTAGAAGTATGTTAATATAGTAATACATTAGCATAAAAGTACGTTAGTATGGAAATACATTAGCATAAAGTACGTTAATATAGAAATACATTAGCATAAAAGTACGTTAGTATGGAAATGCATTAATACAAAAGTACGTTAGTTTATAAGTTTGACTAATCATAACGCATCTCCGTATAAATTGGAAAGTGACAAACGGCATTCATATTAATGTCCGTTTGTCGCTTATTCTTAACAATGAGAAGCTCAATGCGTGATTTTCCTTGTTTTATATAAAACTTATTTAAGGACATACTTTTCTTAGAAACATAAAATTCTGAGTAATATCGATTCTGTGAAATAAACCCCGTCTCACATCTTTATCCATTATGAATTAGATATTGACATTATGCTAAAACCATAATAACTTATCAATAATAGCATATAAGATACTTAACTTTATTAAATTGTATCAGAAAGGTGAGCTCAAACTACCTGGTGAGAGTCTTAGGAAAAGGATTGATGAAAAAAGATAAATCTTTGCTAAATCGAAATGAGATTATTCGGTACCTTGGGTATCGTAATCAGGAACCGGATGAGATTATGTTAGAAGAAATAAAAATTTGTGAAGACGAGTTTTATAAAGTCATGGACCCGAAATTTCATTATGAAGTGTTTGATCTAAAAAGAGAAGGTGGGAGATTAATGCTTTCTGATGAAAGCTTTGAATTTATTGGCGAAAATATTAAAAAGCATCTATCTGGATGTGAAAAGGTGGCATTTAGTTGTGCAACCTTATCTGAGGGTGTTGATGAATTAATAGATCAGGCACAAAAAGAAGATATGTTAATGGCATTTATTTATGATGCCATTGCAAACGCTGTGGTGGAAGAAGTACGAGCGAAAGCAGAGTTTTCTGTTGCTAATGATTATCCAGATTATTTTTGCAATTGGCAATATGGAATTGGGTATGGTGATTTACCACTTTCTTTACAGCCATTGTTTTTAAATCGCATCAATGCAAAGGAAACGATAGGTCTAACGTGTAATGATCGTTGTTTATTAGTCCCTTTAAAGTCAGTAACAGGATTCATCGGTTTATCAAAAAAAGAGCAAAAGAATAATGGATGTAATCAAAGAAGTTGCCTCACTTGCAATAACCAAGAACGATGTATCTATCGAAAAAATGACATGGAATACTAAGCTCCATGTCATTTATGAATTTATATTATTTTTTCTTGTGAACTGAGGTAAACCTGATTACCCCAAGCCTTGTTACCTACTCATATAAAAGTGCTAAAAATATTGGTTATATTAAATAACTTATAGTATATCAAACTTAAGAAATCTTTTTGAAAAGTTTACCTATGACCTAATATTTTTAATACAAATATGCTGCAAGATAAATAGTAAGCGCAAGAAGCAATTGCCCGGAAAAATAATAAAGTATAGCTACAGTATCGGAAAGGCTAGTTTCTTTATATAAAGTGTTTCTTGCAAGAAGGATATCGCTAACGACAAGTAAAACCGAAGCTAAGGCTAGAGGGTATCCTAATATGCCAAAGGTGAATGGCAGTGTTAATCCTAGTGAAAGAGAGGTAAATATGGTAAGCCCATAGATACAATACAAATACTTTTCTTTTCCCAGTCGCGCACTAAAGCGATAGAAGTAGCAAAGTGCTATGCCAGCAAAGATTGAAATCATGGGGATACAAATTATAGGAAATCCCCCAAGCTCAATAAAGTATACGATATAAGCAATATGACCAAGAAAAAAGAGAACTCCTCCAATGTAAGCTTGAATCCCTAGTAGTACATCAGCAAATAAACATATTGTTAGTCCAACAAGTACAGAGCGGCTAAAAAATAATGCTGGTAGATTATCCATTACATCTGTAGACATTGCCTTCCAATAACCTATATACGATAGAACTACTGCAATTAATGTAGTTGCACCTTTAACAGCCAGTCTAAGTTTTTTATTTCTACCACTTCTTTTTAAAGAAAGATAGCATGGCATGAGTATAAAAATCATGAGAAAGATACCAAACATCGAGATAATGATAGCTTGCATCGGTAAACCTCCCTTCAAATACCTATTGATATATGTATATAGGATACAACATGTCAGAATACGTATTTTCGATAAAGGTTTGGATGATGGATAAATTCTTAGTCTCTAAGTAATTTGATAAATAGAGATAGGTTTGATTTTATTCTTAGTCTCTAAGTAATTTGATAAATTCAGTAAGTTTTGATTCTCCAATTACAGTGATTCCATGCTCCGCTAATAAATTAGCGGTAATTCCGTTACCATCTATTAGGGAATCGGTAAAGCTTCCATCGTATATTGTACCGTAACCGCAGGAAGGACTACGTTCCTTTAAAATAGCATAAGTACATTGATAAAGTTTTGCAAGTTTTAAGGATTCAAAAGCCCCTGCTTCAAATTGTTCTGTGACATCGATACCAGTTTTACTCATAACTCTTTGGTTTTGTATTTCAGAAGCTGGTCGAGGGGTGGGAAGCCCACCTAATTGTTCTGGACAAATTGGTATCAGATGATGATGCTCTTGTAGTTTGAGTAAATCCTCTTGTAATTTCCCCTCTCCGTTGTATCGACAATTCACTCCGAGCAAACAAGCACTCACTAATATGTTCATATGTTAACTCCTTTTCTACTAAATAAATTAGTTGTTATTTAATACTTTTAAAATCTATTGCAAAAACAATTGCTAATAGTACTACAATATCGGAAACTAGGAACAGGTTCCGATAATCAGAATGACGGTGCAAAAACCGCACCTTTTATCAGAAGTTTATAAAGCAAACTTCTGATAAGCCATATGACATTATAGCAATTTTTCGCCGAATAAGATACTTTCTTTTGCACTTCAAAAAGATATGTGTTAACATTGAGAAAGAGAAAATTGTTTTCTATGTTATGTTACATAGAGTAGAAAGGATAGTATATATGCTGTCGACCAATCTGCAATATCAAATTGTGTATAGTAAACGAAGAACCGTTGGAATTGAGGTAAGTCCAGATGGAACGGTTACTGTCCGTGCGCCATTACGGATGCCCAAAAAAGATATTGAACAGATTATAATGTCAAAACTTGACTGGATAGAACAAAAGAGAATGATGTTCCATAAAAAAGCAGAGAAGGCAAATCGTGTTTTAAATACGGATTATGCCGAAGGAAGTCTTATGCCATATCGTGGAGAACGTTATCCAATCCGCCGTTCCTTTCATCAAGGTTTAAAGAAGGTAATGGTATCCTTCGATGATACAGAATTTTCAGTTCGATACGGAAATGAGGATAGTGAAAGTATCAGGCAGGCTTTTCTTGTTTGGTATAAAAAAGCGGCTAAAGAGGAATTTCTCCGTCGTGTTGAATATTATAAGGATATTATGCAGGAATCTGTCGGAACTATCCGTATAAAAGAACAAAAAAGTTGCTATGGTAGCTGTTCCTCAAAACGAAATCTAAACTTTAATTGGAAATGTATTCTTGCACCACCAGAAGTATTAGACTATATTGTTGTTCATGAATTATGTCATCTTCGCCATATGAATCACTCGAAGGCATTTTGGGCTGAGGTGGAAAATATATTACCTGACTATCCTAAAGCAAAGCGATGGTTAAAAGATAATGGAATCTTATTAGAAATATAAATCAGCATTTTTATAAGTGATGGGATAAGTCTACCCTTTTGTATAGAAGTGCCGTTGGCTTATTGATGAATTTAGATTAAAAATATTACTGTATTCAAGAGTAGGAGGAACTCATGGAAGAAAAAGAGCTACAGAAAAAGTCCTATTCCAAAGTGATAGATTATATTAAACATCAGATTATGGCTGGTCAGCTAAGAATAGGTGATAAACTTCCTGCGGAGAGAGAATTATCGGAAGCGCTGGGAGTCAGTCGTAACTCAGTACGTGAAGCTGTCCGTACGTTAGATATTATGGGGGTTATATCCAGCCAGCATGGAGCCGGTAATTATGTCCAAGGAAACTTTGAGAATAATTTAGTAGAATCCATGTCCATGATGTTCTTACTAAACCAGATTAATTATGAACAGATCAGCCAACTAAGACTTGGACTGGAAATGCAGGCTTTAATGTTATCTATAGACAACATCACAGAACCTGAGTTAAAACAAATGGAACAGATTATATCCCAACTGGAGAACGTAACGGAAGAAAACAATGTGATTCTGGATAAAAAACTGCATTACAGTATTGCTGTGGCATCGGGGAATGTATTAATTCTTAACATATTACAAGCTTTGTCCACCATAGTAGATCAGTTTATTGTGGACTTAAGAAGAGAAATATTAAGTAGTGAAGACAGCAAGGCTGGCTTATGTGAAGCCCATAAGGGAATGGTTAGGAGCCTACTGACAAAAGACAAAGAACTGGGCAGAAAATCAGTATATAAGCACTTTGCATTAATTGATGATAAGTTAAAGAATTTTGATAAGTAAGGTTTTTAGTCCTAATTACAAATGTATTGAAAGATGGAGCTTGTATTATATTCGAATTTGTGATTGTCTCAGAAAGGCTCAGGTAATTATATCTTAATTTCTGATTGACTCAGAAATGTGCAGCTAATTATATTCGAATTTCTGAATGACTCAGAAATATGCAGCTCATTATATCTCAAGTACTACTTGGATCAGAAGGAATTTCTACCTAAGTTTTATATAATATGAATAAAAGATAAAACGAAAATTTCAATAAATACTACATATTTACCCATAACTTATTGACGCATAACTAAAATAATTAGGCTCTATGTCAAGTCTTGGGGTATAATTGTTATCAATCATGCTCCATTACTGGATGTAGAGCTATTTTTATATTTGGGGCCTATAACATATATTTTTGGGCATACGAAATAAACCTCGTGCCAGTCTATTGTTATTTAGTTACAAGAGTGTAAAATACGAGTACGGAAACGTTCAAAGTTTCGAATACCATAGGAAATACGTTTAAGAACTTTTATCTTATTATTAAAACCTTCTGTTGGTCCGTTTGTAATTCCATATTTAAAAGAATTTAATATTTCTTTTCCCCAGTGACGGTATGTGGCAGCACATTTTTCAAACTCTGCTATACCAGAACTTTCTGCATTGCGAATCCATTCGTAAAACTGTGTTCTCTGAAAGGAGTACTTAGTACTTTGACAAATATCATAAAACCATTCTTTCAACATATGCGCTTTTCGTAAGTCATCATTGTAATAAAGCATCAAGTCACATGCTTTTTTGTATTCGTCTTCTAGTTTATGATAGCGTGTTAAAATCAGTTTATGGCTTCGTTTATAGTATTTTCTTAAAGAAGTAGGCATTGTTTTTTGAAGTCGCTTTCTTACATTTTCAATTGCCCAGGTGACTTGACGAATAAAATGATATTTATCAATAATTACTTGTGCATTGGGGAAATAGCTATGGGCTAAATCCACATATGGCTGCCACATATCACACACAAAATATTTTACACGATATCGCTCGCTACGGTTTATATTCCGAAAATAGGCAGATAAGTGAGGTTGTGTGCGGTCAGGAAGGATATCCATAATGGAGCGCTGCTTTGGATTAACGATGATACATTGATACTTTCCAGTCTCAGCATTGCCTTTATATTCATCAATGGATATCGCGTCTTTTAAAGAAGGGCAAGTATAATGGATTGTGTCTAGAATCCTTACAATAGTAGCGGATGAAACATTGGCTTTATTAGCAACAGATTTTAGTGAAGTAGTATCTCTTAATTCATTTACTATGTATTGAGTTAAGCGAGTAGATCTTTGCTGATAACGAGCAAGGAAAGAATACTTTTCACTAAATCTTTTTCCACAAGAACATCGATAACGTCGCTTTTTTAAAACTAGGTAACAATGCTTTAGTTGAAAGGGCAAGTCCTTGATGGATTGCCAACGGTAATCATGAATTTGCTTGGTATGGCGACCACAGCAAGGACAAGTTTGTACGCTAGCCTTTGTTTCAATAAAGATTTTTACATAGGAATCCCCATGAATTATATTTTTTACTTTTACCTCTTTTAAATTTAGTAGTTTATTGATACAATAATTATGCATTTATGCAACCTCCTGGTGATTTGTTTCGAGACTGGCACTGGGAGGTTTTTTATTATTATAAAATAAAAAACGTTGGAGTAGCGAATTAATTTCACATACCCCAACATTTATTATAGAGCCAATAATTATATAATTAGAACAACAAGTGGTACTACCAGTTAGCTACCACTTTAATTTTTGCCAAAAGTGGTAGTACCAATTTTGAAAGGAGTAGATCAGTGAATATTTTAGTTTGTATTAAACAAGTCCCTGAAACCAACAAAGTTGAAGTAGATCCCGTTACCGGTGTACTTAAAAGAAATGGTGTTAGCTCTAAGATGAATCCTTATGATTTATATGCCATTGAAACTGCACTAAGGATTCGTGAAGAAAAGGGAGGAACCATAACCGTTATAACCATGGGGCCTAATCAGGCCATGAGTATTATAAGGGAAGCTTTCTCCATGGGAGCAGATCAAGGAGCGATTATTTCAGACCGCAAATTTGGCGGAGCTGACGTATTGGCAACCAGTTATACCATATCACAAGGAATAAAAAAATTAGGTCATTTTGATTTAATTCTATGCGGTAAACAAACAACAGATGGGGATACTGCTCAAGTAGGACCTGAAGTTGCAGAATGGCTGCAGATACCAAGCGTGTCTAATGTATGTAAGATAAAAGAAATAGATGAAAGTTCTATTGTTGTGGAAATGGATATGACTGAGGATATAGAAATAGCTATAGTAGGATTTCCTTGTCTTTTGTCAGTGGATAAAGATATATTTACCCCGAGACTACCTTCCTATTTGAAAAAGCAAGCCTCTAAGGATCGTGAGATCACTGTGATTACTTTTGATGATTTGGAAGACAAGAATGAAAAACATTATGGACTAAATGGTTCACCGACACAAGTACAACGTATCTTCCCACCAGAAGTGAATACCGAGCAGGTAATATGGAAAGGCAATGGTTCGGAACTGGCAAACCAGCTTTACGAAAAACTGGAAGAATTAAAACTGGTATAGGAGGAGTGAAAACATGGCTAAGCTTATTATTAATCAAAGTAAAATTGATAATATAAAAGAATTTATAAATATCTGTCCTTTTGGTGCATTAGAAGAAGCAGAGGGAGAAGTCAGAGTAAATGCTGCCTGTAAGATGTGTAAATTGTGTGTGAAAAAAGGACCGGAAGGTGCTGCAACTTATGTGGAAGAGACTGTAGAAGCAATTGATAAATCTTTATGGAAAGGTATCGCTATTTATGTGGAACATATCGATGGGGAACATATCGATGGGGACATTCATCCTGTTACCTATGAATTAATCGGTAAAGCAAAAGAACTCGCTAAAAAGATTCATCATCCTGTATATGCCATTATGATGGGAAGTAATATAAAAGATAAATGTGAGGAACTTCTTCATTATGGCATTGATAAAATATTTGTATATGACATAAATGAGTTAGACCGTTTTAAGATAGAACCATATACGGCAGTTTTTAAAGATTTTATAGAAAATATAAAACCAACTGCTATCTTAGTAGGTGCAACTACCGTGGGACGCCAGTTAGCACCTCGCGTTGCGGCAAGACTTCGAACCGGATTAACAGCAGATTGTACTATACTGGATATGAATGAGGATACTGACCTGATACAAATTCGCCCTGCTTTTGGCGGTAACATTATGGCACAGATTCTAACTCCTAATCATAGACCTCAGATGGCAACGGTACGTTATAAAGTTATGGATGCCCCAAAGAGAGAAAAAGAGAAATCCGGTGAAATACTTTTTTGTAACATAGATTCCAAACTCTTAAAAACCAATGTGGAAGTATTGGATATCATCAAGAAAGAAAAAGAACAATTTATCGAAGGAGCCGATGTACTGGTAGTAGCAGGCCGTGGTGTGAAAAAGGAAGAAGATATTGCAATGCTTGCGGAACTTGCAGATTTATTAGGTGGCCAGCTTGCTTGTACCAGGCCAATGGCAGAATCCGGATGGATGGAAGCAAAACGACAAATCGGATTAAGCGGAAGAACAGTAAGACCAAAACTTATTATCACCTGTGGTGTGTCTGGTGCCATTCAGTTTGTGGCAGGTATGGATCACAGCGAACATATTATAGCTATTAATAAAGATGAGAAAGCACCAATCTTTAAAGTAGCAAATGATTGTTTGGTTGGAGATTTATATGAAATCATACCGGACTTAATTGAGAAATTAAAGGCAAGTAAGGGGGCTTAACTGTGAATTATAAAAGAATGAATCAAATAGATTTAATATACATACAAAGTATCATTGGAGACAAAGAAAGAGTACTCTATGGTGAAAATATAAACGAAGAATATAGCCATGATGAATTAAGCGGTACAGAAAGCTACCCAGATGTAGTGGTTAGAGTAACCTCAGCAGAAGAAATATCTGCGATTATGAAATATGCATATGATAATAATATTCCGGTAACTCCTCGTGGAGCAGGAACCGGACTGGTAGGCTCTTCTGTGGCCATGGAACATGGTATTATGTTAGAAACTGGATTAATGAATCATGTACTGGAACTGGATGAAGATAATCTTACTATCACTGTCGAGCCAGGTGTATTATTAATGGACTTGGCCGCTTACGTAGAAGAAAGAGACTTATTCTATCCTCCGGATCCAGGTGAAAAATCAGCTACCATAGGAGGTAATATCAGCACCAATGCAGGTGGAATGAGAGCGGTTAAATACGGAGTTACCAGAGATTATGTCCGTGGCCTTGAAGTGGTGTTACCTAATGGAACTATTACAACTTTTGGCGGAAAGGTTGTAAAGAATAGTACCGGTTATGCTTTAAAGGATTTAATGGTAGGCTCGGAAGGAACACTTGGAATTATAACTAAGGCCGTACTAAAATTATTACCATTGCCTCAAAAAGCCATCAGTTTATTAATACCATTTCCAAGTTTAGAACAAGCCATCAGAACCGTACCATTAATTATAAAATCAAAGTCCATTCCTACCGCCATTGAATTTATGCAACGAGAAGTAATCATGGATGCAGAAAAGTATTTGGGTAAGAAGTTCCCTGACAATTCTGCCGATGCTTATCTTTTATTAAAGTTTGATGGTAATTCCGTTGAAGAAATTGAAAAATCCTATGAAAGAGTAGCGGGGATATGCTTAGAACAGGGGGCTATAGATATTTTAATCTCTGATACGGAAGAGAGAGAAGAATCCATATGGAAAGCAAGAGGTGCATTCTTAGAGGCTATTAAAGGATCCACTACCTATATGGATGAAGTAGACGTTGTTGTACCAAGAAGCTCAGTTAATGAGATGGTAGAATACATCCATAATCTTCATGAAAAAGTAGACATTCGAATCAAAAGCTTTGGTCACGCAGGAGATGGCAACCTTCATGCCTATATCTTAAAGGATGATTTAAGTAATGAGGAGTGGGAACTAAAGATGAAAGCTGCAATGGATAACATCTATGAAAAAGCTAGGGAATTAAATGGCCAGGTTTCCGGTGAACATGGAATTGGATATGCAAAAAAATCCTATCTATTAGAATCTATGGATCCTGTAGTTGTAGAACTAATGAAAGGGATTAAGGAAGCCTTTGATCCAAAAAATATATTGAATCCACATAAAGTCTTTAAATAAATTGCTTTATCTTGCAGCCCTTTACACCTTATTAGAAAAGTCCCATGCTTCTTTAAGCATGGGACTTTCCTGTTTAGGCAGGAGATCAAGTTTCGTTTTAATTGGCCTGTTCTACATAACTGTGAAGCCAGTCAGCCTTTTTATAATAAATTAGAAACGAAATAGAACTTAGGAACCAGGTTAATGGATATGCCCAAAAGATTACCCGTATGTCTGGTATAATACGTACCATAATTGTTATGTAGGTTATGCGGATAAAACACCAACAGACAAGCATAACAAACATAGGAATAGTAGATTTCCCAGCACCTCTTAAAATACCTGCTAGACAGTGAGAGAAGGCGAGTAGACAAAAAAACAATGCTTCTGTTCTTGACTGCATAACGCCAAACTCTATGACATCCGGCTGATTATTAAAGAATCCAATGAGTACCGGTGCAAAAATCCATAGTACAATGCCGACAGTTTCGGCCAACAGTACCCCAGATAGAATTCCAAAACGGGCACCTTTTTTTACACGTTCAAATTGCTTAGCACCTAGATTTTGTCCGATAAAAGTTGTTAAAGCAACGCTGAAACTAGTAATAGGTAAAAATGCAAAGCCCTCAAGTTTTGAATAACTACCGCAACCAGCCATGGCGATAGAACCAAAATTATTAATGTTGGATTGGACAATAACATTTGCAAATCCTATCACAGAATTCTGAACCCCAGTTGGGATGCCCATTTTTAGGATTCTTGTAAGCATGTTACGTTGGATGCGTATTTTATTGATTTGTATCCGGTGCTCACCATCGACTCTCAATAGTTTAACAAATCCAAGAATAGCGCTTACAAACTGTGAGATTACAGTTGCAATAGCTGCACCACCAATACCAAATCCTAGGACAGCTACAAATAAAAGATCCAAAACAACATTGATGATTGCTGCTATAATCAGGTAGTAAAGCGGGTGCCTACTGTCGCCTACTGCCTGAAAAATACCCATGCATGCATTGTACATAACAATGCCAATACCTCCAGCAAAATATAATTGAAAATACATAATAGAATTGGGAAGTACATCCTCTGGTGTTCCCATCATTTTCAGCATCCAAGGAGATAATCCCATTCCTAATGCTGTTACAATTATTCCGGCAATAATTCCAAAAGCAATGGTGGTATGGACAGCAATAGATAAATCTTTCATGTTTTTTGCTCCAAAATAGCGAGCAATAATCACGCCAGCTCCTACAAAGATACCATTTATAAATCCTACAATTAAAAAAATCAAGCTGCCGGAAGAACTTACTGCCGCTAGTGCATCTTTTCCAAGAAAGTTCCCAACAACAAGGGAATCTACAACGTTATAAAGCTGCTGAAATAAGTTCCCCAAAAATATTGGCATGGCAAAAAATACAATTTTTTTTGAAATTTTTCCTTCTGTCAAAGTTTTATCCTTCCTGTATGTAATTACTTCAACTTTATATGATAGTTGATGTGACGAATATATGCAAGTCCATAAAATAATGCTATTTTAACCTAATCGGTATAAATGTTTCCATGTGTGCCCAGCCTTGTGCATTTATAATCTCTTTGGGAGTGATAATATGTCCCATTGAATAATGATTAGAGCGAACATCCAACTCAAAAATCTCTGAGTTTTTTATGTATTCCATAGCTTCATTATATAGCTTACCATTTGTTTCTTCGTCGCCATCTCTATAGACATAAGTCAGATAGTATCCACCTTCAAAATCAACAATCTTGTTGTCGCCATCATTCATATCATCACTTAACGCCCACCACCAAACCATACCTTGATTTTCTTCATCAAAAAACAAAAAATCTCTTGGCATAAAATTATCCCTTGCTGAGGGAGTGATTGCAGAAAAATATCTATCAAACTTCCCTAATATACCATCTTCGGAAAAATCAAAGTTCTTATCTACACCAGAAGAAGCAGCTTTAAAAGGTGGCAAAGATATAATCCTAAACTCCATAAGAATACCTTCTTTCATTTTATTTATATTTATTTTACCATATTACCCCTGATAAAGGAAACCAATCTGTGTTGTAAAAAGTGTATTTTCTACAATAATTCGTGTTATCTTTAGCATTGGTAACAATTTTTACCGGATACAGTAAGAGCAGGAGACTGATCTAGTTTTTTAAATTTTTTTTTCTTCTTTACTGGACAGATTACTATAAAGAGTTTTTCACTTTGTTCTCCACAAAATTTCAGGTATATTTTGGATTTATAAAAAGCTGTTGCTACCTATTTTATATTTTAATTTTATTAAATATTTTTGGGAAGAAAACATGATAGAAAAAATCATATCAAAAGCTGACAGATTAACTAAAACATACCAGTGTATTATAAAAATCACTGCATATACTAAGAGCGTAACAAACAACAACATTTTCTGACGAAAAAAACAGCATGGTAATACCGTAAGGTAGACAGTTTAGTCAGACCATGAAATGGAGGAGTTTATTATGAGTTCTAGAAACCGTGTAGAAGTTCCAGAGGCAAAAGAAGCATTAGATCGTTTTAAGATGGAATGTGCATCTGAAGTTGGTGTACCTTTAACTAACGGATATAACGGCAACTTAACATCTTACCAAAATGGTAGCGTAGGTGGACAGATGGTTCGTAAGATGATTAAGGCACAGGAAGAACAAATGGCAGGTAAATAGTCAAAGTACAGTACAGAAGTAATCTCTAGATAAATATTGAGTCATTCTGCTAATAGCAGTAATCTCATAATAAAGCAGCAACCGGCAAATGTCGGTTGCTGCTTTCCGTTATGTTATGTTGTTTTGTATTTATTATAGTTAGTAATATTCTTCCATTTGTGTTTATGTTTTATATTATCCTTCTCTTTGATATTGGTTATATATATTCACAATTAGCAGTTATATCGTGAACTTCTTTTAATCGTTTTAATTTTATGAAATAATGGTAAAATACATGGTGCGTTTGCACTAATCAGTGAAAAATTGATTGACATTTAGCAAGAATATACTACAATATGATTATATGCAAAATAAAGTAAGTGAATTGAGTTTTTCGATGTTTCATCGTTGAATATACAAGAATTCCTGTAGATTTAATGCATTGTGTAATATACTTAAGGTACTTTCTAGTAGATAATTTTTTTATCGAAAGATACATACTGAATGTTAAAAAAAGTAATTACAAAAAGCTGAAATTGGAGTATAATATATGAGAGTTATCGCTGGAAAAGCTAGAAGAACATTGTTAAAAACCCCAGAGGGATTAGATACTAGACCGACCACAGATCGCACGAAAGAGACATTATTTAATATTCTTCAGGGAAATTTAGCTGATAGTTGTTTTTTGGATTTGTTTAGCGGAAGTGGTGCTATCGGAATAGAAGCTCTGAGCAGAGGAGCAAGTTTTGCAGTATTTTCTGATACAAGTAAAACTGCAGTTGATTGCATAAAGGCAAATATCAAAACAACCCATATGGAGGGACAAGCTGAAGTTTTTCAAAAGGATGCAATTTCAACAATAAAGGCAATGGAAGTAGCAGGAAAGGTGTTTCAAATTATTTTTATGGATCCACCTTATAACTGTGATCATGAAAAAATAATATTAGAGATGTTAGATCATTCTAACATAATAGATGAGGATACGATAATAGTAGTAGAAGCCTCTTTAGCAACGAAATTTGATTACTTAAAGAAAAGTAGGTTTCGCGTATATAGAGAAAAAGAATATAAAACAAATAAACATGTTTTTATAGAAGTTATAGGCTAAGGAATCGTCGATCCCATAGTTTGGAGGAATTTGATGAAAATAGGGATATATCCGGGCAGCTTTGACCCAGTTACATTAGGACATTTGGACGTAATTAGGAGATCTGCTAAAATTATGGATGAATTAGTGATTGGAGTATTAGCAAACAGTTCCAAAACTCCATTATTTACAGTTGAGGAAAGAGTAAAGTTACTGGAATGTGTGGTAAAAGACATACCGAATGTAAAGGTGGTTGCTTTTGATGGTTTAACGGTAGATTTTGCGAAAAAGCTAGGCGCTAAATTTTTGATTCGTGGCTTACGTGCTATTACCGATTTTGAATACGAATTACAAATTGCTCAAACAAATCATAAATTGGATGAGGAAATAGATACAGTATTTTTTACAACGAGTGTAGAATATTCCTATTTGAGCTCTAGTATCGTTAAGGAGATAGCTAGTTATGGCGGTGACATATCGAAATTTGTCCCAAATAGTATTATTCAAGTGATATATGACAAATACAATGGAAAGAGGAGTGAATAAGATGGGTATCAGCAGAATCGAACAATTGATAGAGGATATATATGAGTTTGTAGAAAGCTGTAAGATGCAGCCACTTTCTCAGACAAAGGTAATCGTACCGAAAGATCAGTTATATGATTTATTAGATGAGCTGAGACTTCGCACACCGGATGAAATCAAGCGCTATCAAAAGATTATTGCAAACCGTGATGCAATTATTGCAGACGCAGAGCAAAAGGCACTAACGATTCAAGCTGAGGCGAAGGAAAAGGCGAAAAATCTAATTAATGAGAATGAAATTATGCAACAGGCTTATTATCAAGCGAATGAGATGGTTAGTTCTGCAAGTGCTCAAGCAGAGTCAATTTTAAAAAGTGCAAATGACGATGCAGAGCAAATTCGTGAAGGGGCACTCGGTTATACTAACGAGATTCTTTCTGATGTTGAGAAAATATTATCTAGTGCGTATGAAAGTACTCGTCAAAAATCAGAGACTCTAGTAAGCTCATTAAAGACAAGTCTTGATATTGTTATTAATAACAAACGTGAAATCGTTGACTCACTCACTCCACATCAGGATTACGTGGCTCCTACACAAGAATATTTGAAAGAGGAACAACAACTACAAGAATCCTATGATGATGGCGATTATGACTTTGATGAAAATACATTTTTAGAAGATATTGATTAAAAAAATATTACATCTATTGCGATAAAAATTCCCATACCATATTAATCTGTGAAATAATACAGAAAATATGGAATGGGATTTATTCTTACTTGTTTATGGCTAATTTCATTAGCTGCCTTTTTCTATAATAGAAGTAGTACATATAGGGTACTAAATGCGAAGGCACAAACCATACTTAATGTTTTGGTAATAAAATATTGAAATAAGGATAATCCTGATGTATTAATGACACTTTTGGTCTGAGCGAAGCCAGAAAGCCCACCGAAAGCTGTGATTGTAGTAATCAGGATTATTTTTGTTGAGTCAGGAAATGGAATACGTGATAACTGATCGATTCCTGTTGTTATTTCCAAAATTGCAGAGATGAAGGCCGCTACAAAGGGTGGGAGCAACTTCATATGGAGTAATAGGCTTGCTAATACAGAAAATAAAATGATATATCCGCCAACTTTGGTAACAACCTCAAATCCACTTAGGATTGCATCATCAAGCATATGAAATTCAAAGGCATGCTTTTGTTTCACTATTACAGCGGGATTTTGCGGTATAATCTTATGATTGCTAATATTATCATCGGTATCATTTGATAATTGAAAGGCGTGTAGTAGTGATTTATTTTGATTAATTTTACTTGTTTCCTTTTTCTTAGAAAACTTTTCTTTTATGTAGTATATAATGAGTGAGCTTACGGCCGAAGAAGCAAAGAGTACAATTAATAACATATAACCAAGGTCAGGTCGCTTTAACTTCGATGCAGCAATATAACTAATAATAAACATAGGACTTGCATTATTACATAGCGCACATAGAAACTGAGCTTCTTTTTTAGAAATTAGCTGTTGCTCAAACATATCTGCTGTAGTTTTTGCGCCTACAGGAATTCCGGAGAGGAATCCAATGAAAATCGGATAACATCCTTCCTTACTGATAGGAAATAGATGCTTTAATACCGGATATAAGAATACGGATACCACTTTTGTAACACGAAGCCGTATTAATAGACCAGATAATATCATAAATGGAAGGAGTGCTGGCAATACAGTCTCAAACCAAAGCATTAAACCAGATTTTGCTCCCTCAAGTGAAGCAATTGGAAAGATAAGCATTAGTATTAATAAAAGTAAAAGACCGCCCTTTAGTAGGCGGCCTTTTCCAAAGATAGATGAATGGACGCTTGCCTTTCTATATTTAATTTCCTGTTTTCGTTTCATACGACACCATGTCACATACTGTTAATTAAATCTATGTGATAACTGACAAACTATTCCTTTAGAATTACAGGTCCATGGGTATATTCATCTGAAAAGTACGTATGAAATTTTTGAAATATCATTTGATGGTACAGATGGGTTGCCCTCACATCTTGTTCAAACAATTCATATTCTTCTTGATTTAGAAGTTGTTTTGCATTCGCTGTTTTTACAATGAGGGGAATCCTGTTTTCCTTAGTGGCTGTTCGAAGTAGCTTGGTAGCATCTGTACGAAAGCCAAGTATCCTAGCATAGGAAACTTCTATATTTTGTGTCTTAGGTATGGAAAGAAGGACGTGAAGCAACCCACGATTAATTCTTGTTAAGGTCAATTCTTTTGTTTTTAGTGACAGACAGAAGTCATCGTATGTCTTAGCATAGGTTAGGTTATTTATAATTCTATTTGCTAGTTCTGGTGTTACGTCAGCATATGAGGTTAGATCTTTTTCTTTTACCATGCTTAATTTATAATATAAAAGGGAAGTAAAATCGTTACGAAAGATAGGGTAGGTTTTTTGAAACTCCTGTTTTAATATCGTCATCGTTTCTACCGGTAGATCTTTTGGTAAAGAAAATAAGTCATCTTCTACTAAAACATTGCGAATTGCTGTGGCAGATGCATTTGGGAGTGAGATATCACTATCATGATATCCTGCACCTTGTCTCTTTATGGTGATGGCTCTTAGTTTGCTCTTTCTTTTTCGAATTGCCTTCATATACTCAATCCCTAAAATATTATTTGGAGAGTTCAAAAGAAGTTCCAGGGAGGTTTGATCATACCCTTTGCTTTCCTTTCCTTTTATATAGTATAGGAGTGCTTTTGTTCTTGCTTTTGGAAAGGATAGGCCTGTCTTTAACTCTTTTTTTAATTCTAGTTGATATGAGGTAGGTTCTTCTACTAAGATATCTGCAAGATGTTCTAGCAATTTGATATCACCGCATTCACTACCAAAGCAGACATAATCAACAAAACCTAAACGATCAAGAATCGAAATTCCTGCATAAGCAAAAGCCTCGGCACTAGCAGTGGCATAGCATACAGGCAGTTCAATAACAAGATCTGCACCATGCGATAAAGCCATCTTAGTACGAGCATATTTATCTATAATTGCAGGAATACCACGTTGTACAAAATTACCACTCATAACCACCACCACTTTTGTAGCGCCTGTTAGCAACTTTGCTTGTTCCAATTGGTATAGATGTCCTTGGTGAAAAGGATTATATTCCGCTATGATTCCAACAGTTTTCATTTTAATAACCATGCCCTTTCTATAACCTACAAACTTTGGGCTGTAGGCACAAATATGTGAAAAAACTAAGTTTTTTTACACGAACTTTAATTGTTATGCCTTATTCCACAGAATTTTTTTGGTTTTTACGCTATTCTTTTAAAAAGTAAACAAAATGAAAGCGTTTACATAATTTGCACTTGTATCTCTTGTTAGTTAGTATTATAATAAAAAATGGTTGTTTTGTGAAGAATAGTTCTTAAAGAAAATTAATCGAGGTCTTTCATATAATTACAGAGGCAGATTATAACATTCAAAATCGCAAAACGAAGGATAAAATTAGGTGCTATACATATAGACTGAAAGGAGTTTATTATGGGATTTATTGATGACATCAAGGCAAGAGCTAAACAAAGTATTAAGACTATTGTTTTACCTGAGAGTATGGACAGAAGAACAATTGAGGCAGCTGCTAAGACTTTAGAAGAGGGCAATGCTAACGTAATTATTATCGGTAGTGAGGAAGAAGTTAAGAAGAATTCAGAAGGTCTTGACATTTCGGGAGCTACAATCGTTGACCCTAAGACATCGGACAAGCTTCCAGCTTACATTAACAAGCTTGTAGAACTTAGACAGGCAAAAGGCATGACCCCTGAAAAAGCAAAAGAGCTTTTAACAACAGACTACATTACATACGGTGTAATGATGGTTAAGATGGGCGATGCAGATGGTTTAGTATCTGGTGCTTGTCACTCTACAGCAGATACCTTAAGACCATGTCTTCAGATTTTAAAAACTGCTCCAAATACTAAGTTAGTTTCTGCTTTCTTCGTAATGGTAGTACCTAATTGTGATATGGGCGCAAATGGAACTTTCCTTTTCTCTGATGCTGGTTTAAATCAGAATCCAAATGCTGAAGAGTTAGCAGCAATCGCTGGTTCCACAGCGAAGAGTTTTGAACAATTAGTTGGCTCTGAACCTATCGTAGCTATGCTTTCTCATTCAACAAAGGGAAGCGCAAAGCATGCAGATGTTGATAAGGTTGTAGAAGCAACTAAGATTGCAAATGAATTATACCCAGAATATAAGATCGACGGCGAGTTCCAGTTAGATGCAGCAATCGTTCCTAGTGTAGGTGCTTCAAAAGCTCCTGGTAGTGATATTGCTGGAAAAGCTAACGTATTAATCTTCCCAGACCTTGATGCTGGTAACATTGGATATAAGTTAACACAGCGTCTTGCAAAGGCAGAAGCTTATGGACCATTAACTCAGGGTATTGCAGCTCCAGTAAATGATTTATCAAGAGGTTGTTCTTCTGATGATATCGTTGGTGTTGTTGCAATCACTGCTGTTCAGGCACAGAGTAAATAATTAACTTAGCTTCATTGCCTGTTGAGGTTATGAGCAAGTAGCGTAAGCGGATTGCGAATATCCGCTTTGGCATTAAATTATTATTTCTTAACTGGAAACTCCAATTGTTAAGTTGAAGATTAAATAGTATAATAATCATTATACTGGGGGAACGATATAGAAGAACTATATTTCGGATATATTAAGTTGCCCCGTGATAAATGAATTTAAGAACATTATAAGGAGAAATACAATGAAAGTTTTAGTTATTAATTGCGGAAGTTCTTCCCTTAAATATCAGTTAATCGACTCTGTGACAGAGCAAGCATTAGCAGTAGGTCTTTGTGAAAGAATCGGTATTGATGGCCGTCTTACTCACAAGTCAGCTGACGGTGAGAAGGTAGTTCTTGAGGATGCACTTCCAAACCATGAGGTTGCTATTAAAAATGTAATCGCTGCTCTTATGAATGAAAATTATGGTGTGATTAAGTCCTTAGATGAAATCAACGCTGTTGGACATAGAGTAGTACATGGTGGTGAGAAATTTGCTCATTCCGTAGTAATCAATGATGAAGTCTTAAATGCAATTGAAGAGTGTAATGATCTTGCACCTTTACACAACCCAGCAAACCTTATTGGTATCAACGCTTGTAAATCAATTATGCCAAATGTACCAATGGTAGCTGTTTTTGATACTGCATTCCATCAGACAATGCCAAAAGAAGCTTACCTTTATGGTATTCCATTTGAGTACTATGATAAATATAAGGTAAGAAGATATGGTTTCCACGGAACAAGTCACAGCTATGTTTCTAAAAGAGCAACCACGCTTGCTGGCTTAGATGTAAATAACTCAAAAGTTATCGTTTGTCACCTTGGTAATGGCGCATCCATTTCCGCAGTTAAAAACGGTGAGTCTGTAGATACAAGTATGGGTCTTACACCACTTGAAGGTTTAATCATGGGAACAAGAAGTGGTGATCTTGATCCAGCAATCATTGATTTCGTTGCTAAGAAAGAAAACTTATCCTTAGATGAAGTAATGAATATCTTAAATAAGAAATCTGGTGTATTAGGTATGTCCGGAGTATCTTCTGACTTTAGAGATATCGAAGCAGCAGCAAACGAAGGCAATGAGCATGCAAAAGAAGCTTTAGCAGTTTTTGCATACCGTGTTGCTAAATATGTAGGTTCTTATATCGTAGCTATGAATGGTGTAGATGCTGTTGTATTTACAGCAGGACTTGGTGAGAATGATAAGAACATCAGAGCAGCAGTAAGTTCACACCTTGAGTTCCTTGGTGTATCTTTAGATGCTGAGAAGAATTCTCAAAGAGGTAAAGAATTAATCATCTCTAACCCAGATTCTAAGGTTAAGATTATGGTTATCCCAACTAACGAAGAGCTTGCAATCTGTAGAGAAGTTGTTGAATTAGTGTAGTTATTGTAAATTCCGGTAACCCTTGTAATGAGGGGAGCCGGGATTGTCTATCATAAGGAAGAACGATAATGAAGAGAAAATATGGTTACACAATTCTGACATTTTTAACAGTTAGGAGTTGACAAACCTATTTTAAGCGTTTATAATACTAACAGTGTGAATTTTTGGGCGCTTACATTATGCGTTTTTTTAGACAGGAGTTACTTATGCTGATACAAATGTCTGAAGTCATGAATGTTCCTAATGGTCTCAAAGAATACACTGCACCGATTGAATTTGATATATTCGAATTAAATGGTGTCGGTTATTCTATTACCTATAAAGAACCGGTTAAACTTAGATTAACTAATCTAGGTGGCCGAAAAATTCTGGTGGAAGCAAAAACGAAATTAGCGTTAGCCGTTCCTTGCGATCGTTGTTTGAAGGAAGAAACCATCCAACAAGACATCGACGTGGCTACAGAGATTGATTTATCGAAAACAGAGGAACAGCGTACCGAGGATTTAGATGAAACAAATTTTGTTTCCGGATATGATTTAGACGTAGATAAACTTATCTATGAAGAAGTCTTGATTGGTTTCCCAATGAAGGTTCTGTGCAAAGAAGACTGTAAAGGAATCTGCAAGGTCTGCGGTGCTAACCTAAATGAAGGAGAGTGCGGGTGTGACCGTACAGAACTAGACCCAAGAATGTCTGCTATCCGAGATATTTTTAACAAGTTTAAGGAGGTGTAATCAATGGGAGCTATTTGTCCAAAGAATAAACATTCCAAAGCTAGAAGAGATAGTCGTCGTGCAAACTGGAAGATGACTGCTCCAAACTTAGTGAAATGCAGCAAGTGTGGTGCACTTATGATGCCTCATAGAGTTTGTAAAGCTTGTGGATCTTACAACAAAAAAGAGATCATTGCTACAGCTGAGTAATTTACTTTATGATTTTGTAGTATAATATAAGGATGTTTCAAGAATACTTGAGGCATCCTTTTTTACATTGCACTCAGCTGGTGAACTTTCTCTGCATCAAGGTTAAGGCGAGGCTCCATGGAACCTCGCCTAGATACTAGTCGCAGAGTTGTTTTAAAAGTACGACCGAATAATTTCGCTAACGATCTTCTCACTATTCTGTTCTAACAATTGTTCTGTAAATTCAAAAAACTGTTGTTTTTGTTTCCTTTCCATTCGAAAACTTGGTGTAAACATTGCATAGGGCTGAGGTAAAAATTGGCCTGTTTTTTTAATATAGCAGGTATCAGGCTTTGCATTTTGTCGATATTCTTTTTCTACATATTCCCCAACACTTTTATGGACAGCAGTATCTTCTAAAGGAAGATAATAATAGTCTTTGTAGTTATCAAAATAGAATTTTAAGGAACCATGATAGAAATCAATGGAGATACACCCCTCATTTTCACTGGCAATTAGAGTAATGGGATATAGACTATCCATAACTTCATAGTTTGATTCTAACTTAAGTGATGTTGGGAGTTGGTTATTAATTTGAAAATAAAAGTTTACGGTCTGATCATTAACATTCCATTTATTTAATGTAATATTCCCTTCAAACAGCTTTACAAAGGATAACATCGGTAAGATTCTTGGCAAATTCGATATATCCTCAGCATTATGGAGAAGTAGCAATTGTCTTAAGGTACCGGAATCACTTTTTTCTATACTAGGTAGTCCAGAAACGGGAGATACTTGATAATGAGAAGCACCAGATGTGTGCTTTCTTTCATAGGTATAAAGAGCAAGGAATTTAGTAAAAACTGAAATTAATTCGCCACCAGAATACTGATCCTTACGCTCAACCTTTAAAAAATCTTCTACTGTCTTTAATTTTAAATTTTTGGTTGGCAATATTTTTTTGTAAGGAATTAATTGTTTGTAGATGTCAAAACTAATGATATGTTCAAAATTATATGATAATTGATAAGTAGAGCATTTCTGTAACAAATATGGTATGTCAAACCCCGAGCCGTTATAGTGAACCAACAACCGATAGGA